>NZ_JBBXMW010000005.1:0-280332 GCF_038442325.1 Methylorubrum subtropicum
TTCAGCAAAATTAAGCACTTCCGTGCGGTCGCGACCCGATACGACAAGGACCCGGAAAACTTCCTTGCCAGCGTCAAGCTCGCCGCCGTCCGCATCTGGCTTCGGATTTTATGAGTCCGCGACCTAGAGCATCGGCCCGAAAGGTGGACACCGGCTTTCGGAAAAAGCCGATGCATCACACTAACTTAAAGCATCGATCCGGACACGGCATCCAGGACGATGCTTCAAGACTCAATATTCGAAAGTATCGCCATAGCGCGCCTGGAAATCACTTCGCCGCTGCCATAAGCTGATGATCCGTTTCTGCCGCTCGTCGAGCAGGACCGATCCCCAGGGCAACATGACGGGATTGGGCGGTCGGCCCGACTCGACGGGACTCTCCAACTCCAGGGTCATCGCCGTGTGTTCCAGCTTGTAGTCGGGCCAAGCCGAGCCCGCGGGGAGTGCATCGACACCACCTTGGCGCGCCACCAATCGCAGCCCTTCGCGAACCTGCTGCTCCCGCAGCCTCGGCCAATGCAGGCGATTGAGCACCCAATACACCGGCCACCCCATCGCCTTCACGGCCGTATAGTTGACGTAGGCCAAGCCGCGCTGTTCCGGGAAGGCGTTCGCTCGTTCGATCACGATCACGGCGCGTTTCGGAAAGCGGTCGGCGGTCGCCCAGGTCACCAACCAGCCGATCAGCCAGGCCAAGGCCAGCAGAAGCCCCAGCAGCAGCCAGCAGCCGGCGTACGAGGCCCGGCCCTCGTCGTTGAGGTCGAACGGCGCCGACGCGGCGGCATTCTGCGCAGCGGATTTCGGGCGGTAGGCCAAGCTCATTTCATGTCGGCCCTGGAGCCAGCCCAGGAGGCAACAGGAGAGCGCGGACGCTTCGAGCCGAACCTCGATCGCCGCCGGAGCACCCGAGCCGGACGTCGTCACCCGCGGCTTCGCCCCGATCAGCGCTCCCATCCAGCTCGTCAGCCCCTCGGGCGCCAGGAAGACGAAGTCCTCGTCGGTCGGCGGCGTCAGCGCCCCCTCCAGGGCGAAGGCGAAGGACGGCTTTCCGGCCGCGAGGTCCTTGATCGAGACCGGCACCGGGATCAGGCCGCCGGCCTCGTCCTTCGCGCCGCGATAGACGAGGCGCGCGGGCGGAATGCGCGTCGCGATCGCGAGCGTGCCGTGGAAGCTCCCGCCGCCGCCCACCTCATCGACTTCGACGACGGTCTCGGCGCGGATCGCATGGCCGTCGGCATGGCCCGTCCACGCCGACGTACGCCGAACCTCCAGGCGTATCGGCTCGCCCTCCTTGAAGGGGACGACCTCGCCGTCGGCCGGAAGCGGCCGACCGTCGTGGACGGCCTCGGTGCCCGGCGGCAGGCCGCGCAGCTTGATGCGGGCCTCGCCCTCGGCGACCCCGCCCGGCGTGACGAGGATGGTCGTGATGCGCGGGTCGCCGCTCGCCGGCCCGGCCGGGACGTCGACCGAGAACTGCCCGTTGCCCCCCGAGCCGGGATCGACGGCCATCGCGAACGTGGCGTTCCGGCGCGCCTCGATCTCGAACAGGCCCGAGGATTTCGACGGCGCGCCGGCGACCCGCATCGCCACGCTGAGCTTGTAGCGCCCCGGTTTCGAGAACGTCACCGGGCCCCGCACCGTCGCCCTGTCGCGATCCAGGCGAAGCTTCGGTCTCTCGATGTTGCCGTCCCCATCGACGAGCGTCGCCTCGAATGTGGCGTCCTGAGGAAAGTCCCTGAAGTTCGCGATGGCATCGCCCGCGAGCTTGTCCCGGACCTTGATGTCGAGGGTGAGCGGCTGCGCGACCGGCACCGTGACCGTCCCGGCCTGCTCGCTCCCGGCCACGACGCGCTCCCGGTCGAGCAGAGACCAAGCGACGCTCAGGTCCGTCCGGAACAGCAGGACGAGATCGTCGCGCGGCCGCTTGTCGAAGGCGAGCTTGTACGGGCCGGGCTGCAGGTAGGACCGGGGTGTGAGCTGCGTCGAATGGAAGAACAGTTGCCCCTTCGCTTTCCAGGCCTCCAACCTGTCCGGCTCGTTCATGCCGCCGGACACGTCGAGCCGATCGACATCGAGCGCCGCCTCCGGGCCGCTCCCGGTCTTCCGTATCTGCACGGGCCTGGGCAGGGCGTCGGCCGTCTCGATGACGGTCCTGGTTTGGCCCTGGGCAGTGGAGAGCGCGATGATGCGCGACACCGCGAACGGGAGCTTGATCTGGACCGCATCGTCCGATCGTCCGACGATGACCGAGGAGGAGCGGCGTGCATCCGTCTCGGAGATGCGCCCGATGATCGCCAGCATGGCGCTCCGGAGATCGTCGAACCCTTGGACCGGGGCGAGGCCGGCATCCTTGGCGTTGTTGAAGACCTCCAACAGGCCCGAGCGGACCTTCTGCTCCGAGACGGCCTTGGTGGTCGGGCCCGGTTGGCCGTTGAGGATCAGCAGGAAATGCACCGTGAGGCGGGCGTGCTTCCTCCCCAATTCTTCACGGATCCGCTGGTATTCCTGGACCAGCACCGACGGCTCGCTCAGCCGGGACTCCGGGTTCGTCTCGAATGCCCCATCGGTCAGGACGACGAGATGGACATCCTGTTCGGCCTCCGCCTGCTCGGCGAGCGTCTCGAGCATGCTTCGGACCGGTTGGTAGGGCGTGCCGGTCGCCTGGGAAATCGTCCAGCCGGAGAAAGCTCTGACCGAGGCTTGCAGCGCGGTCTGAGACCCGAGCGGCACGTCGCGAATGTAGGGCGGCGCCGATTGCACCGGATGGCCGACGTCCTGGCCGGAAACGGTCTTCAGATACCAGCCGAACCGGGTCACGAGCAGCCGGTCGCCCCCCGGCCGACCGTCGAGCGTGCTCGCGAGCATCTGCAGACCCGCGAGCGGCAGCTTGTAGCCGTCCTGCATGCTGCCGGAATCGTCGAACACGACGCCGACCAGCTTGCCGGCCCGGGCCGGGCCGCCGCCCAGCATCGCCAGAGCGAGGACGAGGCCGAGGAGGATGGCTCGCATCGTCATCGCATCGGCCTCTCGGACATCCAGACCTCGACGAAGGCTCGGAGAGACTGAAGCCCCATGTAAGGGGGAGGCTGACGCGCGCCGAAGGTCGGCGGCTTGTCGAGGGCCCGAAGCATGAAGCGGTAGACGTCGGCGCTGGGGCGCGCGAGCGGCTCGATGACGCCCAGGCTCCACTCGGAATCCTCGATCACGAACAGGTCGATCCGGCTCGCTCCCTCGCGGTCGAAGGGTTGCCGCTCCTCCTCGCCGGACAGCGCGTCGAGCCACGGCGTCACGTCGATCGTGGAAGCCAGGGCGTAACGGTCCGCGATGTAGCGGGCGCCGTCCTCCCCCTCCGGCTCGGCCGCGAGCCGCCGCGCGGCCTGCGGGGACGTCACCCAGACACGGTGTCCCTGGCCGGGAAAGCAGGCCACGATGGCCTCCTTCAGCAGAACCGCGGCGGCGACGGCCGTCTCTCCGATCAGCTTCGGATCGGGCGGCGGCGGCGGGCCGGGCGCCGGCTCGGGCACCGGCTTGCCCGCCGGCTTGCCCGCCGTCTTGGCACCGATGTCGCTGTCGAGCATCCAGGCGATGTGCAGCATCCGCATCGGACGCTCCACGGTGACGACCTCGCTCGCTTCCACGACCTTGCTGGTTCCGATGAAGGCCCCGTCGGTATTGAAAGGCGGGACGGTTTCGACCTCGGCGTACCACCGCCGCGCGTTCCGCCGGACCGGCCCAGACAACAGCGTGACGCGGCTGTGGAGCGTCGTCCTGGACTTGTTGTAGGGAGGCTTGTCGGACCGCGAACGCGCGTGGGTGGGGCCCGCCTCCACCTTGAACGCTTCGCCGACGACGCCGGCATAGACCGGGCAGACGCGCGCGAAACGGCGCTGCTCGTAGGAGCACTCGCCGGCCGGGGCCGCCTCGGTGTCGATCTCCAGTCCCGACACGCTCCGCACGAGTTCGAACGGGGTGCGGATGGCCGTGTAGGCGCCGGCGACGAAACGCAGGCCGACATCGTTGGCCACGATCCTCACTTTCCCGTCTTCGACCCGCGGGCGGATGTCCAGATCGACCGTCAGTCCGGACGGCGGCGAGGGCTCGTCGAGGCGGAAGATCGGCTCGCCGGTCCCGGCGTCCATCTCGTCGGGACGGAAGCGGATGGCCTCCGTCCGGGTCGCGCTCGTCAGCAGGCGCCCCAGACCCGCGCGGTTGGCGGCGAAGCCGTATCCGGTCTTGACCTTGTCGGGCACGCTGCGCAGCAACTGCGCCAGCTCCGTCTCCCGGATGCCCGTCCGCAGCCGCGGTTCCAGGATGTAGGCGATCCCGCGGGCGCCGACGGCCGGCGTCGGCGTCGAGGGCAGGATCGGGCCGCCCGGTCCCATGATCGCGAGGATGTCCTTGTCGCTCATCAGGTGCGCGTCCCGCAGCAGCACGACCACGAGCGTCGGGTACTGGTCGAGGAAGTCGTAGGGCCGGGTCAGGGCGGCGTCCGCGTTGAGCGATTCCTCGACGATCACCACGCGCCCGTACCGGGACAGCGTGTCGCTCGTCGGCAGGCTGCGCCGCGCGACGATGTTCCGGAAGCGCTGCGCGTCCTCCCCCCTGAGCAGGAAGCGCTCCACGGCGGCCATCGTGCCGAAGGACCAGGTCTGGTGTTCGACGGTGTCGGCCCCCTCCGGGATGCGGCGACCGCGCGGGTCGTGGAACACCACCGGCAGCCCGACCTGCATGGCGGCGAGAGCGATCAGCGCCGCGCTGTCGCGGACGTCTTCGAGGGGCGAGCGCCTCTGCGCGGGGCGCGCGTCCCGCCCGCTGATCGTCGCGGTCATGGTGCGCAGGGCGCCGCGATTGTCCGCCGTGTCCGGCAGCGCGAAGCGGTAGAGCCCCTCGGAGGCGTGCGAGCCGATCCGCGCCATCGCCACCCTGCGCGGGAGGCCGTCGAGGAAGATCTGCCGCACCACGTTCTCCGGCTGACCGAAGTCGGTGAGGGTGAAGGCGAGGCGGATCTCGTCGAACGTCGCCTCGCGGCGCAGGCGCCGCAGCATCAGGCTCATCCGCGACAGCTCGATGCGGTGCAGATCGAGCCCGATGATCAGCGTCAGGCGGTCGAGTTCACGCCGGTGCCTGTCGGCGTTGGCCAGCAGTTCGTGCTCCAGGGCCGTCTCGGAGGCGATCAGCACCTCGTAGAGCTGATGCTCGTCGAAGGTCTCGCCGAGCAGCAGCGTCTCGGCCATCAGGCCGACGCGGGTCCGCTGGAACACGTTCTCGATCTCGTTGCGGACCGCCCGGTCCTGGCCGTCCGGGCAGACGAGGAGCACCACGCCTCCGGCATCGAGCGCCGAGAGGATCATCTGGCCGAAGACCCGGTAATGCGTCGTGGTGATCGTCTCGGCCAGGACGAGGACCGAGGAGTCGCGGATATCGGACGCGTAGAAGTCGGCCACCGGCCCCGCCAAGCGATGGACGGCATCGGTGACGGCCGAGGGATCGTCGCGTTCGGCGAGGCTTCGCTCGACGGTCCGAAGCAGGTCGGCGACCCGCGGATCCGCGTCGAGGTTCGCCCGCGCCGCCCTCGACTCGACCGTGTTCCAGTCGGGTGCGCGGTCGTCGGGTTCGATCGAGACGAAGCCCGAGACCCCGCTGGCTTCGAGGGCCGCGTAGAGTTGGCGGATCAGGCGCAGGTCCGGCTCCGGGAGCGGTTCGGGCTTCACGTCCCGCTGGACCATGTGCGACCGCTCGGGATGGAAGGCCGCGGCAAGCTCGACGAGGAACACGAAGGTCGCGGCCCAGGTCAGCCGGCTGAGTTCGAAATCGCCCAGAAACAGATAGGTCCGGCCCTTCCAGGCCGCGAAGGCGGCCAGGGCGACGAGTTGGAGATAGACCGAGACGACGACCGTCAGGGTGAGGATCGCGAGGGTCCGGTTCGTCCAGATCCGAGCCAGGTCGGGCCGGTCCCATCGCCCGCCGAGGAAGCGGGCGGCGAGTCCGCTCCCCGGTATCCGCATCAGCAGTCCGAGCAGGCCGATGCCGAAGAGCCGGACGACGGCGTAGGCGACCACGAGCGTCAGGTTGCCGAGAAAGAGCGAGAGGCCGGCGGTCTGGCCGAACAGGGAGGCGAGGCGCTCCCTCATCCCGGTGCCGTCGAGCCGGAGCGCGTTCAGCACCAGCACCAAGCCGTCGAGCTGGTGGTCGGCCACGGCCATCGGATCGAGGGCGCGCTGCGTGGTCATGAGAAACAGGGCCGCCCCGCCGAGGAGGAGGCCCGGGCCCGGCATGAGCGTCAGGCGGGACTGCCGGAAGATCGCCGAGGTGGCGGCCGCCAGGGTCGCGGCGAAGAGAGCGACGACCCACCACGGCCCGCCGAACAGGGACGGGTCGGAGAGGATTGCGCACAGGCTCAGGCCGGCGGCCACGACGGCGAGGCCGGTGATGATCAAGAGCGGCGTGGCATGCCGCTCGAGCGGGGCGCGGGAGCCGCGGGTTCGCGCCATCACGCAACGGTTCCCGACGCGTCCGGCGCCGCTTCGCGCTCGAGCCGCTCCAGCGTGATCGTCTCCCCCTCGTCCCGCCCGGCGAGGAAGACGGTCGATCTGAACTCGCGCGCCGGGGTCTCGTTGTCGAAGGTGTAGAGGGCGACGGCCAGGGGGGCGTCGTGATCCTCGACGCGCAGGAGATGGGTGATCCAGCGCTCCCGCGGAACCCTGGCGAGTTCCTGGTCGAGCTTGGTCCGCAGGCCGGGCAGCGGATCGGTGCCGGGCAGGTCCTTCGGCGCCGGCCATGCCGCGATCCTGTCCTGGATGAGCTGCACCCGTTCCAGTTTCTGCAGCGTATCGCCGAGTTCCTTCACCCGCCGTCGGAGCAGGGTGAGGCGGCCGAGGGTCAGGTGCGTCCCGCGGAAACGATGGGCGTCCTCGAACATCCGGCCGAGGCGTGAGAGCAGGCTCGGCTGCGTGGCGGAGTCCGCCTCCGCCCCCAGGCTGCGGGCCATCCGGGTCACGGCGCGCTGATGCGCGTTTTTCGCGCAACAGAATGCCATCAGCGGAGCAGCGACGAATGTGGTGGCGATAAAAGCATAGATGAACAGCCCCCAGGTGAAGTCCTGAAAGGTGACGGCCTCCCACAGGTGCCATACCGTCACGCTCGTCGCGCGCGAGGCCGGGACGAGTTGCGCCGTCACGATCGCGGCCAGGACGAGGATCAGCCCGCCCCACCGGAGGAGACCGCCCTCGGCTTCCCCGGCCAGGCGTGCGGCGTGGGCGTAGTCGGCGAGTTCCCGCGCGACCGGCGCCACGAAGGAGCGGCCCGTCCGATCGCCGCCCAGCGCGAGGGGCGCCGGCCTCGCCAGGGCCTCGACGCGCGCCTCGGCGGGGAGGAAGACGAAGCGGGCCCCGTCCGCCTCGTCCGCCATGGCCGCGCGGTGCCAGCGCTGCCGCGCGACATGCTTGGCGATGATCTCGTCGAGTTGGCGGCCGTGCTGGACCAGATCGCGCTCGCCCGGATCGAGGTTGCGGAACAGGCCCGACTGGATGTCCCGGATCTTGCGGGCGATCTCCTCGTCGTCGCCCGCCTCCTTGGTGAGTTGCATCCTCGCGGCCGACGGCGATTCCCGCACGGCTTCGTCGTCCGACCCGGGCTCGACCGGGTCGGCGATGACGGCGGAGCGATTGATCTGTCGGCGCGCGGCCTCGTCGAGTCTGGCGACGTTGGCCTCCGCGTGGGCGAGCGTCCGGCGGCGTCCCCCTTTGACGTGAAACAGGTGCGGTTTCAGAACCTCCGGCATCCGCTCGGGCCCCGGATTCGTCCAGGCCGACCGCCCCATGGCCTTATGCCGGCTCTCGATCGTATCGCGGATCTCGCGGATCTCGTCGGCGACCTGCCGCACGCTCTCCCTCCGCTCGCCGGACTGCTCGATCTGCTTGAGATGCTCGATCATGCGCTGGACGATCGACAGGCGGCGGTGGGCCAGCGTCGGTGCCGAGAGCAGCGCCCGGTCGATGGTCAGCCGGACGACGCCGGCGAACTTCTGGCGTCCGCCGGGATCCTCGAACCGCTTCTCGATGTCCTTGACCGCGGCGAGGGATTCCAGGAGCCGCAGGCCGGCGAAGTAGATGGCATGGCGCTGCGGGTCGGACGGATCGCGTGCGGCGAGGAACACCACGTTGTCGACGAGGTCCTCGCGCACGAGCGCATGGGCGGCCTCGACCGCGGGGCCGGTCCCTTCGAGGCCGGACATCACCACGAGGATGCGGCGCATGTAGAGGTTGCGCGTGGTCACCGTCGACATCCGGATCGTCCGCCCGGGCGTCCCGCCGCGCTTCTTGGCGCTCAGCCCCGTCAGGATGTCGCGGGTCAACACCCCCGCGGCGCCGTCGCTGCCGAAGCGGGTCAGGGCGGCGGCGTCGATCAGGATCAGCGCCCAGGACGAGTCGTCGGGCGCGTTGGCGGCCAGCGTCGCGAAGTCGGACAGGTCATCGCGGATCAGGATGGCGTTGCCGCCCCGTACCGGCGGCCAGAACCCCCAGACCTCGCGCTCGATCAGGGCGTCGTCCAACTGCTCCGGCGTCGCGCCCTCGACCCGGCCCCCACCCGCGAAGTCGATGACGAACGACTTCGCGGCCGGGGGCGCCGGAAACAGGTCGCAGGCCTGACGGCGGACGCAGTCGACGAAGGGAAAGGCCGGATCGGCGTTGGCGAGAAGTACCGGCATGGCCGCGCGACCCTCAGGTCGTCCTTTCGAACGACAGCAGGACGCGATCGCAGATGACGTCGAGATCCTTCGCCCGGGCGCTCTCGAGCCCCTCTTCGGCCGCGAGTTCCTGCGCGGCGGCCGGGAAGGCCTCTCGTGCGATCTGAAGGACGTAGGCGGCCTGGGCGAACGAGGTCTGCTGCGGCATCAGCCGCGCGACGACCTGGGCCAGGATTTCGAGCAGCCGCAGCAGGAGGGATTCCACCGCCGCCGCACGCTGCTCCCGGTCTTTGACCGGGACGGCCATGGCGAGGATCGTCCGGGCCTGCGCCGCCAGGCCGGCGGGCCGCGTGAGCGCGGCGTCGGCGGCCTGGAGCGACTTCAGCTGCTCGTCCCAGAGGATTTCGGCGGCGAGCGTGTAGTCGCTGTTGCGCCGGAGCGCGCTGACGATGGTCCAGTCGTCGTGCGAGGTCGCGACTTCGCGCAGGCTTCCGACGCCGCCGGGCAGCCGCGAGAGGTCGATCGCGGTGACGGGTCCGCGCCCGGCGGGCGTGGTCTTCAGCAGGATGCCGAGCACCATGGCGAGCACGATCGCGCGGTCGATCTCGTCGCTCAACTGCTTCTGCGACTGCGGGAACAGTTCCGGCAGGATGCCGGCCTTGTGCCAGTTGCGGTCGATATGCGGCGTGATGCGACCGCCCGAGGCGCCGCCGGGGCGACGCAGCGGCGCGACCTCTTCGAGATAGGCCTTGCGATAGGCGCCGGTCGAGGCGCCGCGCGCGTGCTCCGAGCCGTCGCCGGGATGCAGCTTCCTGAGATCGGACAGGTCGAGGTTGGCGCGGACATGCGTGCAGAGAAGCTCCGTCCTCAGGTGCGCCTCGTTCTCGTCGATGTTCTCGCCGTCGCCCGATTTCAGGATGTCGAGCAGCCGCTCGCGCTCCTCGAATTCCTCGACGACGGCGGGATTGATCGACCAGAAGATGATCGACTGGCCGACGCCGGCGGTCGTATAGTCGATGAAGGGCTGCGCGTGCCCGCGCACCTCCTGCACGAGGAGTTCGAGATACTTCTCGGGGGAGTCGGGCACGGCGTAGCCCACGCCCCCGCCCGACTGCGCTTCGATGCCGGCCTCCTCGCGCCGCGCCAGCCAATCCCGCTGCACGGCCCCCCAGACGGAGAAGTCGTAATAGGGCCGCAGGCGCCCCTGGACGGCCGCGCGCGCGTCCCGATCCACGAGCCGCTCGCGCAGCATGTGATCGACCTGCCGGATGTCGAGGCGCGCGATCGGCTCGCGCGGGTTCATCGGGTTCGCCTTGCGCGCATCGAGATAGGTGCTGAGGACGAGCTGGCCGATCGCCGCGTTGGTCTCGGCCCCCTCCTCGACGGTGCGCGTGGCGTTCTGGATCGCGGTCGCGGCGATGCGCTCCTTGTCGCTCGGCTCGCTGAGCACGTAGCGGATGCCGTCGAACAGGCCGCGCCCGCGCGCCGCCGAATGGGCGCCGGCCATCTCCGACAGGTCGCGGTCGAGGCCGCGCTTGAGATCCTTCACACGGTCGAAGGCCAGCTCGACGAGGGCGATCATCGCGTCGAGTTCGCGCAGCAGGTTGTCGTAGATCTGCTCGCGGGCCTTCGTGACCGCCCATTTCTCGATGCTGAGGATGCTGTTCTGATAGTACTTCGTCACCTGCGCGGCGAAGGCCTTGCGCTTGCTGAACCAGCCGCGCCGTTGCGCCTGCCGTGCGCGTTCGAGGATTTCCGGATTGCTGCGGGCGCGCTGGCCGCCGTCCGGGGCCGGCGACGGGGAGGATCCGCGCTCGGGCGGCGGATTGAACTGGTTGCCGAGGTTCAGGATCGCCCGCTGGATGTCGTCCGCCCGCAGGGTCGCGCGGGCGGCCCTGACGTCGTTGCGCAGGGCGTACAGGAACCAGCGAATCGCAACGAGGTGAAGCTTGTCGGCCACCAGCCAGCGCTTGAGGTGGTGGTCGCGATAGCCGCCGAGCCGCTCCGGCTCCAGGCCCGTCGAGAACACGGTCCGGAAGATGTCGGTCGGCTGCGTGGGCGCGGTGACGGAGACGGCCCGCCAAGCGCGGTCGAGCGCGGTCTCCATGTTGACGACCATGCCGGAGATGTCGTCGGCGTCCTCCAGCTGCGTCGTGGTCACGCGCGTGATCCCCTTCACGAGCGTCGGCAGCGGCGGCAGCTCCCAGTATTGTCGCAGGATCTCCGCTTCGAGCGCTTCGAGATAGCGCCTGTGGGCCGGCTTCGCGAGATTCCCGTCGAGGTCGACCCCGCCGGGATGCAGCGTGGCGTGCAGCAGCTTGATGAAGCTCGACTCGCCGCGAAGCAACTCGAAGTTGCGCAGGAACAGTTCGCCGACATCCGGCCGCACCGCAGAAGGGTCCGTCTGGCGGCGCAGCTCGTAGTCGCGGTAGGCAAGATCGTAGAGATCGTCGAGGGCCAGCCATTCACCGCGAAGGTTCTCGGCAGCATAGGCGCTCGCCACGTAGCTTTCCACGTCTTCACGCGGATACCGAATCGCGTGTACGCCGATGCCCGAATATAGAGGCCGGCGCCCGGCCTCCTCCGCCCGTTGCTTGGCGCGCTGGTCGTTGATCATCACGCCGTCGAGGCGCTCGCCGATCGGCGTGAACACGTATTGGTAGACGGCCCGTACGGCCATCTCGTTATAGGCCTCGCGATCGACGCCGAGATTGCCGCCAATGTCGTTCTCGTAGTCGATCAGCGTGACGGTCTGGAGCGGCGGCACGCCGACCTTGATCTGCATCTCCGGCGCGACCTCGAAGGTGAAGCCGACCGGGGCGTTGCGCCCCGAGGCGAAGGCGTTGCAGGCGTTGAGTTCGGCCAGCGCCGCGTAGGTATTGAACTGGGCGTTGACGAGTTGCTCGATCGGCAGCGTGCTGGTGCGCACGAACACGTCGCCCATCAGGAAGACGCCCCGCACCAGCCCCGAGACGCCGGCCTCCTTGCACAACTGGTCCATCGCGCTCGCGATCTGGATGAAGGACCCCGATCCCGTGGCACCGGCAAGGCTCGAGGCGATCACCACCTGCACTTCCGGAGCATTCGTGTCGCGGGTCCGCAGCCGCGTCACCCGGCTGATCGCTTCGAGCAGAACCTGACGCGCGTTCCCGTCCTTGAAGGTGAGGTAGGTCGCGAGCCGGCTCAGCATCCGGATCTGGCCGGCACCGGACAGCAGGGTCTTCGACAGCGTATCCTCGTTGAAGCTCTCCATCGGCAGATGCCAGGTCTTGATCGAAGACCAGCTCGGTTCGAGCAGGAGTTCCCGCACGCTCCTCTGATCGGACGTCTGGATGCGGAAGCGCCTCTCGATATGTTTGAGTTCGCGCAGATCGCGCAGATGGGTGTCGATCCCGACGACGATCACGCGGCTGTCCTCCCGCAGCCCCGCGCTTTGGGCCTTGGCGAGCACGCGATCGGCGATCACGCCGCCGGTCCCACCGACGCCGATCAGGATCGTCGGGCGCTTCACGGTGATCATGGAAAGCTCCAGCCTCTACGCCGCGGTGGAAGAGGGACGTACGGATCACTGCACCTTGATCGACCGGGCGGTCTCGGCGCCCGAGGCGACCGGGATCGGCTCGCCGCCGTCGAAGGTCCGGCCGTCGAAATCGGCCGTGACGCGGTAGGTGCCCGGTGGGACGGAGAGCCGCAGCGCGGGCGCCTGATAGGTGACGGTCTGACTTCCGCGCGGGTAGGTTCGGCCGTCGGCCGTCTCGATCAGTTCGACCGTCCATGCGATCCGCGGCTCGACCTCGAACGCGCGCCCGTCGGGCAGGGTCGGCTCGACCTTGAGGACGCCGAAGGGGAAGGTCATCGTGACTTTGGCCTCGCCGTCGATCGACCCGGTCTCGAGCCGGCTCGAGCGGGCGACGGAGCCGAGTTGGAACTCGACCCTGTAGGCGCCCGCCGGGACGTTCCGGGACAACGTGCCGGCCTCGGAGGCGACGGCCCGACCCGTCCGCTCGTCGACGAGCGTGATCTTCGGCGCTTGCCGGATCGCCGGAAACGTGGCCGCGGGCGCGACGTCGGCGCGGGCGACGATCGTCCCGGAGGGGGGGACGATCGCGGTGGTCAGGGCGGTGACGACGCGCTCCACGTCGCCCGGCTTCTCGATGACGGCAACGCTTCCGCCGGAAAGCTCGGCTACGCAGGCGACGCGTTTCAGGATGCCCTCCGCCAAATCCAGGCCGACGACGTGGACGACGAGGCTCGGCGCGGCCCGCTTCGCCGCCGCGGCCGTGTCGCAGGGATCCTTCCCCAGTTCAGGGCATTCCTCGGCGCCGTCCGTCACGAGGAAGATGACGGCGGGCGAATAGCCCTTGAGCAGGTCGGCCGCATCCTCGATCGAGGCCCCGATCGGCGTGATGCCCGTCGGCCGCGTCTCGGACATCGCATCCTTGATGCGGGTGCGCTGGAGCGGATCGGCAATCGGCCCAAAGCCGACGGCGAGCCCGCGATCGGAGCAATCTCCGGGACGTTTGGTTCCGAACTGGAAGAGGCCCGCATCGTAGCCGGGCGCGGCGGCGGCGATCCGGTCGACGAGACCTTTCGCGAAGTCGGCGGCGACGGCGTAGCGCCGCGACTTGGGATCGATGGCGTAGCCGAAGGCGGGCATCGGCGTCCACATGCTGCGCGACCCATCGTAGATGACGACGAGACCCGGACGAGGGCGATCCCCGGTCTCGGCCGGTCCGGCCGCCGGACAGGGCTGAGCGAAGGCTGTGGCCGCGAGTCCGAGCAGGAAGAGAATCAAGCCTCTCATCGGCGTCACCGGACCTTGACGAGGATGCTGTCGCCGCCGGCCTGCGGCCGGCCGTTCGCGCAGGTCAGGCGCAGACGCGTCCCGCGCCGCGCCTCCGCCGGCCGGCCGTTGACCTGCAGCGTGATCGAAACGGCGCTGCCCGCGGCGAACTCGACCGTGGCGAAGCGCGGCCCCCCGTCGCGGCATTGTCCGTTCTCCACCTTGAGGCCGACGGCGAATTCACGGTTGCGCGATCGGCCGACGACGAAGCGGCCGGTCGCGGACCTCGCGGCGCCGGATTCCGGCTTCGGCGTGAAGCCGTAGGTCGTGAGTTCGACGTCTTCGGCCGGCTTCCCCGACTTGAGATCGGTCAAGGTGGCACGCCCGACGAGATCGAAGTTCGGGGATGTGGACCAGCGGAGGGTGACCGAGAGGTCGTTCGGACGCAGCGGCGCCGCCAGGCTCGCGCCGAGATCCGCCACGGCGCCCGTGACCGAGACGCTCCCGGCCTCCGGCCGCGCCGGGACGGGCGGCGCCGAGGCGACGGCACCGGTCGGGGGCGGCGGAGGGGTGGGCCGCGCCGGCACCGTCACGACCGGCTCGCCGACCTCCGGGACCGCCAGCGGATCGAGGTAGGGCGGCGGGGGCGGCGGCGCCTCGGCGGAGGGCTGTGGCCTCCTCGCCTCGACGGCGGGCGGCCTGGCTTCGACGGGGGAGGGCTGCGGCCTCTTCGCCTCAACGGTGGGCGGCTTCGCTTCGACGGCGGAGGGCTGCGGCGTCCCGGCCTCGACGGCGGGCGGCGACGGAATCCTCGCGGGCGGGGCGGGCGGAATGGGCGGCGATGTCACGCCCGGCTTCGGCAGCTGTGCGACCGTGAGGTCGGGCAGAGCGCCAGGCTCACCCGCTGCGACGCGCCCGCAGGCCTCCGCGGGCTCGTCCGGCAACTTCAGGTAACGCAGAGGCGCGTTCGGGCTGCCGATGTCGGCGACGCCGTTCCAAGTATAGCCTTGCGTCGCCGCCAGACGGTCGAAGAAGCGGACGATCCCGGGCCGAGCGTCGTGTCCACCGCTCCGATCCACTGCGACGGTGAGTCGCACGTCCTGGCGGAGGCTCGGCATCGAACCCTCGGCCGGCCATGTCTCGGCCTGGATCCCATCGGGGTGGGTCAGCGTCCGATAAGCCTGGGACGGGGCCACGAAGCAGCCCACGGCCGGCACTTCGAGACTGAAATCGACGTTCGGATCACGGTGGAACGTAGCGCCCGCGACCACCACCTCGATCCGGCTCAGGTAGCGTTCGCAGGCCTCGCCGCCGCGCCGGCAGACCGTACGGGCATAGGCCGCCTTGGCATCGCGATGGCTCGCGAGCATCTGCGCGAGCGTCGGGTAGGCCCGCTGCAGCTGGGGGGGATCCTGCGTCTGACGGTCGAGCAGCGAATCGAGCGCCGCCGCAACGTCCTCCGGGCCGTCCGCCGAATCCGGCCTCTTGATCTGTATCGGACGCCCGGTTTCCAGCGGTATGATCGACAGCCACGCGATCTTCTGATCGGCCGAAGCCCGGACATAGCGCAGAAGCCGCTCTCTCCGGCCGTCATCGCCGCCGAAATACGAGCGCTCGACCAAGACGATGCGCATGAACGGCGCGTCGTTCGGAATGGTGACCTCTTGCGACACGGCCGCCGACATGCCGAAGACAAGGAACGACGCTGCGACGACTGAAGTCCGTCGACGCCCGGGGCACCGCATTGCTTGATCTGCCGGCATCGAACCGTCGGTTCCTTGTTGCCGTGCAGCATGCAGCAACGCCAACGCTTCCGCAACCTCAAAGAGCTTTCTTTAATGACAGCGAGCCATTTACGTACTCGTCGATCAGCGGGAGGTCTTGAAAATATTTATCGTCAGCAAGTACTCGCTCGCTGGATATGTAATTTCCCTACAGCGCCCGCCAGCAACCGCAGCAGGATTTTTACCACATTGACCAATAACAAGATGAAGATTGCGTAAATTCAACCCAAAAACTTGTACGATCTGGATTTACCGGATGGTAGCTCGGCCTCTTGCCTTCGACGCCTGAACATGACTTAGCAAGTCGTATGAAATATTGACCGGCTCACAACGACACAACAACTCTTCTGACAACAGTACAAGCCCCACGCAATGCCGGAATTCGAGGGAACTAGCGCCCGACTGGATCGTTGTCGCATTGTCAGAATCGGCCAGAGTCGATTTGCTGGCGCGAATGCACGATAAGTACTCGCGGCCCATCGGGCCGTCGAGCTCGTGCCATTCCACCTGCACATTCGAAATTGCCCGGAATCTCTCAGCGCTTCTAAAAACGGAAGCGTTTCGCGCGTAGTCCTCTTATCAATAGGAGAGGGGCATGGCGGATCAGGTTTTTGTGGCTTTCGAGGTTTTTCTGAGCATCCTCACCCACCACTTCTACCCCATTACGGTCTTGATCGCCGTTCTCTTCGGCATCCAGGACAACTTGAGCAAGGCGTACATCGAAAACATACCTGACGATCTTAGCCGCCCGCTTACCTGTAACGACTTTAACGTTGGCAGCCCGATGGTGACCGGGGCTTACTTCGCGACTTTGTTCCACACCGGAAGGGTTACCAAGACCGCTTTGTTTGAGGAGAGAGTCAGCCCTGCAATGGAGACCTCCCTTTTGGGGCTGTCATTGCCGATTGCGGAACACCGCGCTCCCATCGCGATGTGCCTGCTGGTCCTTTGCTGCCTGACCATCGCCCGATTCGTGATCGTCAGCCTCAACAAGCGCGGCAGCCGTTCCCTCTATCGGGTCCAACAGGTTTTCTGCCCCGTGGAACGCCGCTTCCGCCGTGTGGACATTCACGGTGCCGACTGTAGCCCTGACCAACTCCGCTTGAACCGCAACCACGTCCTTCTGATGGTCTTCGTGGGCCTCTTGGCCTTCCTGATGGCCGCCCCCCTCCCCTACCTGTAGAGCCGCGCCCGATCCTGATGGGTCGGGACGCATCTCTAGGTTTTTGTTTTGACGCGCTTTCCCTCGACGAGCCGGTATCCACTTCTGCGGAAAGCGCTCTGACTGGAAATTTCGCCCGTTGCGGCCATATCGTATCGATACCGCTGCGGCTCAGGCGCTGCTCCTTCTGCTCCGTGCAAGTGCCGTGTGCGCTTCGTTTGTAACCATGCGTTGAAGGGTGGCCTGTGGTTCAGTTCGCCGATCAGGATCCCGCCCAGCCGCGTCGGCATGTCACCGACGCCAAACAATCTTCGATCGACGCCAGTGATGAATTGCGCGCGTCGCAGAGAATGCTGTGGATGCTGGCGGGCCTTCTCGGATTGAGCTTTCTGCTTGCGGCGATTTCGATATATTTCAAGTCTAAAGAAGTTTTTTTAATAAATATCTTCATTTTTATAATATCTATAATCTACATGCGCATTCGTCACAAGACATCGCGTTCTTAAGCGACGACGCCATCCTTCGTATCGCCGTCACGGGCGGGGCCGTTTCGAATCGCGACCGCGTCGATCGCGTCATTTCGACAACAAGTCGAAAGCGAGCGGATGCGACAGGCTTCCGTAGCGGGTCGTGTAACCGAACGCGGTCTTGATCCCGTCCTCGTCCCATCCTTCGTTGAAGGCGGTGCGATAGTCGAAGGCGATCGTCTTCTCCCGGTCGGGAGCCAGAACGATGCGGGCGATGGCCTCCGGATCGGGATGCTGGTGCCGGCTGCCGTCGCTGGACACGAGCCAGAGCGGGCTCGACACGATGTCGATCAACGGCGAGGTGTTGTTCTTGGCGCTGCCGTGATGGGGCACCTTGATCAGATCGAACGGAACGCGACCCTCGGGGCCGCCGCGGTAACGCGCGAGCGCGTGAGCGAGGTCGTCGGGATGCGCGTCGGCGCCGAACAGCGCGGCCCTGCCGCGGCATTCGACGACGAAGGCGATGCTCGTGCCGTTCGCCGTCGCCCGATCCGGCGCGTTCATGAGAGGCCGGGCGGTCCCTCCACCTCGCGCCGGGTGCCGCGGACCGCATCGACGATGCTGGTCTCGATCACGGTTGCCGGGGGCGCGGGCCCGAACACGATGGCGAACGCACCGTCGAAGATGCGCCGGTCCTCCGGTCCCTTGACGACGATGGCCGACAGGACCCGGGACAGCTCGTCGCGTTCCCAGGCCTCGTGGCTCTGAACGAGCCGCGTCATCGCGACGACGTCGGCGATCCCGACCGCCATGCCCCGATCGCGAAGCGAGGAGGCGAGGGCCATGATCTCGACTGCGGTGACCGAATTCGCTCCGACACTCATCGCGCGACATGAATCAAAAATATCGCTCGGTCCTTCGAGACCGTCGCGCCTTTTCCGTCGACCGCCGATCGGCGGACGCGAATAAATTCGGATTATTGCAAGAGATATCATCGAACCACAGGCCAGCCATTTATTTTACGCGGCGGCGAGCGTCCGCTCCATGTCGTGATTGTCGCCAGAAGAGATGAGCAGTCGATTCGGTCCAAAAAAATTCGCGATCCGTCGATCGATCTTGAAATGTCGGGATCGAACGGCCGGGGCTCAGCCGACCGGAATCGCCGCCTCGACGTAGAGATCTCCCTGCCAGCGGAAGCCCGCATCGGCCCGCCGGTCGCCGTCGCTTCGTACGAAATGCGTCACCTTGCCCTTCAGCGCGTCGATGAGCGGCGCGCGGGGGATGTCCGGCCACTTGGAATAGGAGGTCACCGGCACCATCGCCCACACTTCCTGCCGCTGTTTCCCGAGATGCCGGCTGACGAACGAGATCGGCGTCGCGTTGTGGCTCCCGTGGTGGCCGACCTTGTAGAAGCAGCACTGCTCGAGCAGCCGACAGAGCTCGGGGTCCTTCAGCACCTCGCGCCACGTGCCCCACTGCGCATCGCCGGGGAACAGAAGGTGCGCGTCGCCGATCGAGAACAGCAGCATCAGGCTCGTGTTGTTGATCGCCTTGTCCAGGGCCGTCGCCAGTTCCAGCGGCAGGTCGCGGTTGAGATCGCGCAGCTTGCTGCGGGCGGCGGCGTCGAGCGGGCGGCTCGGCGTGGGATCGATCCATTGCCTGCCGAACGGCTCGGGAGCCGTCGATGCCCCCGGCTTCGCGAGCGAGGCCGCGCGCATGCCGAGGAGCGCGAGATATCCCTCGCCCGAAGGCGGGTTCATGTCGAGGATCGTCTCGCGATCCTTCATGCGTACGGCCTCGTAGCCGTCCGGCCCCCAGGCAAGCCGCGGATCGCCGAGATCGATCGCCTCCACGAAAGCGCGCTGCCGATCCGCCCTGGCTCCCGCGGCCGCCGCGAACGGCTCCGTCACGCCCGGATGGGGCATCGGCCGCGACACGACGGTTCGCAGCCGGCCGTCGGCCGAGAAGATCGCGGTCAATCCGGCACGCATCGGAATCCCTCCGAACTCGGCCGAGCGCGTCTCGTCGGTCTGGACGAACTGGACGACGAACTCGACGAGGACGCGCTGGTCCAGCCCGATCCGGTGAACGGGATGGAAGCTGACGACGGCGCTCGGCTTGCCGGGCTCGAAGCCGAGCGCGGCCGCACGCTGGCTCACGTAATGTCCGAGGCCCTGCCCGATCTTCCGCTTGAGGCCCCTCTCGCTCGGAAGCAGGCTGCCCTCTTCGTCCGCGTCGTCCGGGTCCTCGTCGCTCTCTCGGACGACGCTCTGGAACGCCGCGAGGCCGCCGCTCGAAGGCCGCGTGCGCTGCACGACGCGCCCCGCCCAGTCGAGCGCGCGGGCGTTGATCGCGAACAGCAGCTGGACCAGTTCGACGAGATGCGGATCGAGGTCGAGGCCGGGATCGTCGCAGGTCGGCAGCGTGAGCGATTCTTCGACGAGGGAGAACACGCCCTCCGGGAAGATGCCGCGGATCCGGAAGGCCTCGATCATGTTGAAGCGCAGTTCGAAGCGATCCTCGGAGTTCACGTCAAGGTCCGCCGTGACCAGGGCCCGCAGGAAGTCGCCGAACGTCACGTCCACCGGCGGGAGATAATCGAAAGCGCGCAGGCACATGCGCAGCACGTGGTCGGCCAGGACGGAGGCCTCGTTCGCCACCCGCTCAACGAGATCGGGATGAAGGTGCCCGGCAGGCAGCTCGCCCGATCCGTTGGTGGCGATCCGCAGGAGGTCGGCGATCCGCCCCTCGTAGGTGCGGTAGAACCCGTCGAACACGGCGCCGACGAGGATCGCCCCGCGGTCGTGGCATTCGAAGGTCCGGCCGAGGAGGGTCGGGTCCGGCTTCACGCCGAGGGCGGAGCGGAGCGAGAGGCTGCTGCATGGCCGCTGCCACCCGTCGCCGGACGGACGCCATCGTGGGGGCGCTCGTCACGCAGAACCGGCTTTTTTCCGAAAGCCGGTCCCCGCCTTTCGGGCCGATGCTCTAGGACGCGGCCGTCGCGGAGCGGCCGGGGCGGCCCTTGCCCATCAGCCGCTGGCGCAGGTCGCTCACCGGCCCCCAGAACAGCAGCAGCACGCCCAAGGCCATCAGGGACGAGACGAGGCCGTTCGAGAAGAACACCGAGAGGTCGCCGCCCGAACCCAGCAGCGCTTGGCGGAAGGCGTCCTCGGCCCGGTCGCCGAGAACGAGGGCGAGCACGAGGGGGGCGAGCGGGTAGTCGAGCTTCTTGAACACGTAGCCGACGACGCCGAACACCAGCATCAGCCAGATGTCGAAGCGCGAGGATTCGACCGTGTAGGCGCCGATGGCGCACACGACGAGGATGATCGGGGCCACCAGCGCGAACGGGATGCGCATGATCGCGGCGAAGACCGGGACGGTGGCGAGCACGATCAGGAGCCCGGCGAGGTTGCCGAGATACATCGAGGCGATCAGGCCCCAGACGAATTCCTTCTTCTCGACGAACAGCATCGGGCCGGGCTGGAGGCCCCAGATCATCAGGCCGCCGAGCAGCACGGCCGCGGTCGCCGAGCCGGGGATGCCGAGCGCCAGCATCGGCAGCAGCGCCGAGGTGCCCGCGGCATGCGCCGCGGTCTCGGGGGCGAGCACGCCCTCGACGTCGCCGCGCCCGAACTGCTCCGGCTGGCGCGAGAAGCGGCGAGCCAGCCCGTAGCCCATGAACGAGGCCGCGATGGCGCCGCCCGGCGTCACGCCCATCCACATGCCGACGATGGAGGAGCGGATCAGGGTCGCCCAGTAGCGCGGCAGCGAGGCCCAGGTGCGCAGGACCACGCCGAGGTCCATCACGGCCTTCTTGCCCTTGAAGTGCAGCCCCTCCTCGATGGTGAGCAGAATCTCGGACACGCCGAACAGGCCGATCACCACGACGAGGAAGTCGAAGCCCTTCATCAGCTCGGTCGCGCCGAAGGTCATGCGCAGGTCGCCCGAGATCGTGTCCATGCCGACCGCCGCGAGCAGGAAGCCCAGCGCCAGCGAGACCACGATCTTGGCCTTGTTCTCCCGGCCCATGCCGACGAACGAGCAGAAGGTGAGGAAGAACACGCCGAAGAACTCGGCCGGGCCGAAGCGCAGGGCGAACTTGGCGACCAAGGGGGCCACGAAGGTGATGAGCACCACGCCCGAGAGCGCGCCGATGAAGGAGGCGGTGAAGGCCGCCGTCAGCGCCTCGCCCGCCCGGCCCTGCTGGGCGAGCGGATAGCCGTCGAAGGTGGTGGCGACCGACCACGCCTCGCCGGGGATGTTGAACAGGATCGAGGTGATGGCGCCGCCGAACAGCGCCCCCCAGTAGATCGACGACAGGAGGATGATCGCCGAGGTCGGGTCCATGCCGAAGGTCAGCGGCAGCAGGATCGCGACGCCGTTGGGGCCGCCGAGGCCCGGCAGCACGCCGACCACGATGCCGAGCAGCACGCCCACCACCATGAACAGCACGTTGTGCCACGACAGCGCGACCTGGAAGCCGAGCAGGAGCTGGTTGAGATCGTCCATTTCGTCTCTCTCCGGGGCCGCGGGCCGGTCAGTAGCCGAGGAAGGCTTCGATCGGTCCCTTCGGCAGGGGGACCCGGAACTGCTGCTCGAACACCCAGAAGGAGATCAGCGGCACGAGGACGACGCCGAGCGCGGTCTGCCACCAGCGGAATTCGCCCAGCATGATCATGAAGATCGCCATGAACAGCGCCGAGGCGACGTAGATACCGAGATAGGCGATGCCGAGCACGTAGAGGAACAGCGGCACGAACACCTGCGCGACGAGCCGGAGCTGGCCGTAGGTGACGAACACGCTGTCCTCGCGCCGGAGCGCGCTGACGAGCGCGGCCACCGCCGCGATGGCCAGGATGACGGCGACGCGGGCGGGGAAGAAGCCGTTCTCCGGCCCGTTGTCCCAGCCCATGCCGCGCCCGTAGGAATCCCACAGGGCGAGCCCCGCGAGGGCCAAGAGCAGCAGCGCCACGACGATCTCGACCACGCGGCGCGAGACGCCGCGCTCCTCGGGCATCGGGGGAGAGGCTTCGGTCATGGCGGGGCGTTCCGGGCGAGAGATGCGCTTGACCGGGCACGGCCTCGGCGCCGCCGCTCCCGCAGGGGGACCGACGGCTCCGGGGTCCGGCGCCGGCACGTGCCGTTTCGATGAAGCGGCGACCGCTTCATCGTCGAAAAAGATCAGTTGGTGGCGATGAACCCGGCCTTGGTCATCAGGTCCTTGTGCTTCTGCTCGTCCTGCGTGAGGAAGTCGACGAAGCCCTGACCCGAGCGGAAGTCCGGCACCAGCGCGTTGCGCTCGAGATAGGCCTTCCAGTCCTGCGTCTCGACGACCTTCTTGAACAGATCGACGTAGAAGGCCTGCTGCTCGGGCGTGACCTTGCCGGGCATGAACATGCCGCGCAGCATCTGGTAGGTGACATCGAGCCCCTGCGACTGGCAGGTCGGGATGTCGGACCACGCCTTATCGGCGGTGACCTTCTGGGTGTACTCCATCGGCTTGGCCGAGAACGCGCAGAGGGGCTTCACCGCGCCGGAGCGCCAGTTCGACACCTCCTCGGCCGGGTTGTTCATGTTGGCGTCGATATGCCCGCCCGCGAGCTGCACCGAGGCCGGTCCGCCGCCCTGGTAGGGCACGTAGGTGATCTTGACGCCCGCCGCCTGCTCCATGGTGACGGAGATCAGGTGATCCTCGCGCTTCGAGCCGTTGCCGCCGGTCTTCAGCGGCGGGGTCGCGGTCTTGGCGGCGTCGAGGAATTCCTTGACGGTGTTGTAGGGCTTGGCGCTGTTGACCCACAGCACGAACACGTCCTGCGCCAGCATCGCGACGGGCGTGAAGTCCTTCCAGCTCACCGGGAGCTTGGTGGAGAGCGGCGTCATGTAGATGCCGCTCGACGTGGTGATGAGCTTGTGGGGGTCGCCGGCCGACTTCTGGATGTCGAGCATCGCCTCGCCGCCGGCAGCGGCCGGCTTGTTGACGATGATGATCGGCTGCTTGACCAGCTCGTTCTTCTGGATCGCGCCCTGGATCGTGCGGGCCATCTGGTCCGAGGCGCCGCCGGGCGGGAACGGCACGATGATCTCGATCGGCTTCGTCGGCTCCCAGGCCTGCGCGGCGGCAACCGGCAGCAACAGGGACGCGATCACGCTGCGCACGATGGTCTTCATGGCGTTCCTCCCACGGTGCTCGTTTCGGCACTCGATCGTTTTATGGGTATCGGGACACCGACCCAAGCTTCTCGTGACCTCCGGGCGGCTCCATTGAGGGAGCACGCTCCGGCGATCCGGCGTCGAGAAGCGGGCGGCCTGCGACGGGTCCAGGGCTGCCGGCAGCCCTGGACCCGTGCGTCCGAGTTTTTGAATTTTGAATTATAAAATGTGGTCACGCAAGCGACCGGTGCGATTTTTCCCTCTCCGTTGCCCGGTATAGCCGATCGGGGCGCGTGGGGCATGCTTCGAATCGCGGGCCTGTTCGATGGGACGGTTCCGGTCCGATCACGTCGGCCGCAGGCTCACACCGTCATTGCGAGGCGGAGCGGCGCCCGAAGCGATCGGCCGGAAACCATAGAGAGAGATTTTCGAAACGATGTATTTCCATCGTTTCCATTTTCAGCGCGCCGCGGCGGACGCATGATCCTCGCACGAAACGCCGAAGGCTTTTCGGCCGGCACCCTCGCCGTTCGGGAAGACGACGACGGCACTGAGACCTCGAGTATTGACTCGAGGAACGTATCCGGGACGATGCCGCAGGATCATCCCATCGCGAGGAGCTTTGGCATGCCGACGATCACCACCGAGGACGGGGCCGAGATCTACTACAAGGACTGGGGTCCGCGGGACGCGCAGCCGATCATGTTCCATCACGGATGGCCGCTCTCCTCCGACGACTGGGACGCGCAGATGCTGTTCTTCGCGAGCCACGGCTACCGCGTGGTCGCCCACGACCGGCGCGGGCACGGGCGCTCAGCGCAGGTCTCGGACGGCCACGACATGGACCGTTACGCCGCCGACGCCGCGGCCTTGGTCGAGCATCTCGACCTGAAAAACGCCGTCCATGTCGGCCATTCCACCGGCGGCGGCGAAGTCGCCCGCTATGTCGCCCGGTTCGGCGAGCCGCGGGGGCGCGTGGCCAAGGCGGTGCTGGTGAGCGCGGTGCCGCCGCTGATGCTCAAGACCGAGGCGAACCCGGACGGCCTGCCGATCGCCGTGTTCGACGGCTTCCGCAAGGCGCTCGCCGACAACCGCGCCCAGTTCTTCCTCGATGTCCCCTCGGGCCCGTTCTACGGCTTCAACCGCGACGGCGCGACGGTGCATCAGGGGGTGATCCGGAACTGGTGGCGCCAGGGCATGATGGGCTCGGCCAAGGCGCATTACGAGGGCATCAAGGCCTTCTCCGAGACCGACCAGACCGAAGACCTCAAGGCGATCTCGGTGCCGACCCTCGTGCTGCACGGCGAGGACGACCAGATCGTCCCGATCGGTCCCTCGGCGCTGAAGTCGATTAGGCTCCTGCGCAACGGCACGCTCAAGACCTATCCGGGCCTGTCGCACGGCATGCTGACGCTGAACGCGGATCGGCTCAACGCCGATATTTTGGCGTTCGTGAAGGGCTGACGCCCCAAACAGAAACGATGCGTTTCGATCGTTTCCGTTTTCATCAATAAGCGCCTGCCGCATGGTGTCCGCAGGCTTGAGGCGCCGGCCGGATCGGGCGGCGCCGTCGATCCCTCGCAACAGGAGCACACGATGAGCTGGCACGGCGCCGACGATCCCGTTCCGGGCGATCACTTCAGCTGCGACGCGATCAAGACCCTGATCGTGCCGCGCTCGCGCGATCTCGGCTCCTTCGCGGTGCGCCGGGCCCTGCCCTCGACCGAGTGCCGGATGGTCGGCCCGTTCGTGTTCTTCGATCAGATGGGCCCGTCCGAGTTCGTGCTCGGCGCCGGGATGGATGTCCGCCCGCACCCGCATATCGGCCTCTCGACGGTGACCTACCTGTTCGAGGGCGAGATTATGCACCGCGACAGCCTCGGCACCGAGTTGCCGATCCGGCCGGGCGAACTGAACTGGATGACGGCCGGGCGCGGCATCACCCATTCGGAGCGCACCGGACAAAACCTGCGGCGGACCGGCTCGACGCTGTTCGGCCTCCAGAGCTGGGTCGCGCTTTCCGCCAAAGACGAGGAGACCGCCCCGGCCTTCGAGCATTACGAGGCCGACGCGCTGCCGGTGCTGACCGGCGAGGGCAAGACCGTGCGGCTGATCGCGGGCGAGGCCTTCGGGGCGCGCTCGCCGGTGCGGACATCGAGCCCGATGGTCTATGCCGACGTGGCGCTGGAGGCCGGCGCCGTGCTGCCGCTCGATTCGACCTACGACGAGCGGGCGATCTACACGGTGTCGGGCGCCATCGAGATCGCGGGCGACGGCTTCGGGCCGGGCCAGCTCCTCGTGTTCCGCCCCGGTGACCGCATCAGCGTGCGGGCGACGGAGGCCTCGCGCTTCATGGTGCTCGGCGGCGAGCCGATGGACGGGCCGCGGCACCTCTGGTGGAACTTCGTCTCGTCGCGGCCCGAGCGCATCGCCCAGGCCAAGGAGGATTGGCGACAGGGCCGGTTCGACACCGTGCCGAACGATGCCGAGTTCATCCCCCTCCCCGAAGACCCGCCGCCGGTCCGCTACCCGTAAGCGCCCCCGTCTCGCGTCCCCCCAAAAACAGGAATCCGCCATGGCCGCTGAAGCAACGGGCGCCGCGAGCGAACTCGTGCAGGTCGTGTCCCTGCTGGCGGCGGGCGTCGTCGCGGTGCCGCTGTTCAAGCGGCTCGGGCTCGGCTCGGTGCTGGGCTACCTGCTGGCCGGGCTCGCCATCGGCCCGTTCGGCCTGCGCCTGTTCACCGACGCCCACGCGATCCTGCATGTGGCCGAACTCGGCGTGGTGATGTTCCTGTTCATCATCGGCCTGGAGATGGAGCCCTCCCGCCTCTGGGGCATGCGGCGGGCCATCTTCGGCCTCGGGCTCGCCCAGGTCGGCGCCTGCATCGCCGCGCTCACGGGGGTCGGCCTCGCGCTCGGC
Source organism: Methylorubrum subtropicum (assembly GCF_038442325.1). Lineage (NCBI taxonomy): Bacteria > Pseudomonadati > Pseudomonadota > Alphaproteobacteria > Hyphomicrobiales > Methylobacteriaceae > Methylorubrum > Methylorubrum subtropicum. The sequence goes on from NZ_JBBXMW010000005.1 coordinate 25,956, forward strand.
TTCTCGCTGCCCGTGGCGTTCGTGGCCGGCACCGGCTTCGTCCTGACCTCGACGGCCATCGTGATGCAGCTGCTGGAGGAGCGCGGCGCACTCTCGACGCCGAAGGGCCAGCGCATCGTCGCGATCCTGCTGCTCGAAGACCTCGCCATCGTGCCGCTCTTGGCCGCCGTCGCCCTGCTGGCGCCGGGCGGCGCCGAGACGAGCGGATGGGACCGCCTCGTCGCGATCGCCATCGCGCTGGCCTCGCTCGCCGCGCTGGTGGCTGCGGGCCGCTGGCTGCTCAACCCGCTGTTTCGCCTGCTCGCCGCCGCCAAGGCGCGCGAGGTGATGACCGCGGCGGCCCTCCTCGTGGTGCTGGGTTCCGCGCTCGCCATGCAGCTCGGCGGGTTGTCGATGGCGATGGGGGCGTTCCTGGCCGGGGTGCTGCTCTCCGAATCGAGCTTCCGCCACCAGCTGGAGGCCGACATCGAGCCGTTCCGCGGCATCCTGCTCGGTCTGTTCTTCCTCGGCGTCGGCATGTCCCTCGATCTCACCGTGATCGCGGCGAGCTGGGGCCTGATCCTGGCGAGCGTCGCCGCCTACATGACGGTCAAGAGCCTGATCATCTACGCGGTGGCCCGCGCGCTTCGCGCGTCGCACGCGGAAGGGTTGGAGCGCGCCGCCCTGATGGCGCAGGGCGGCGAGTTCGCCTTCGTGCTCTACGCGGCGGCGGCGAATGTCGGCCTCATCGACACCACCACCAACGCGGTGCTGACCGCCACCGTCATCCTGTCGATGGCGCTGACGCCGCTGATGGTGATCGCCTTCGACCGCCTCGGCCCCAAGGCGGTCCCGTCGCTGGACGGCGTCGAGGCGCCGGAAGACCTCGTCGGCAGCGCCCTGATCGTCGGCTTCGGCCGATTCGGCCAGATCGCCAGCCAGCCGCTGCTGTCGCGCGGCTGCTCGGTCTCGATCATCGACGTGAACCCGGAAAACATCCGGCTCGCGGAAGGCTTCGGCTTCAAGGTCTATTACGGCGACGGCGCCCGCCTCGACATCTTACGCGCGGCCGGGGCGGCCACGGCCCACGCGATCCTGATCTGCATCGACGAGCCCGAGACGGCGCGGCGCATCGCCGAGATCGCCCGGGCCGAGTTCCCGCTGGTCCCGGTGCTCGCCCGCGCCCGCGACCGGGAGCACGCCATCGCGCTGATCGAGGCCGGCGTCGCCTACCAAATCCGCGAGACCGTCGCCTCGGCCCTCAGCCTCGGCGAGCGGGCGCTGCTGACGGTCGGGGCCGACCCGGAGACGGCCGACGACATCATGGCCGAGGTGCGCCGCCGCGACGCGGAGCGCCTCGATCTGGAGATCGTCGGCGGCATCCACGCCGGCCTCGACCTGATCCACGGCAACGCGGCGGCCCCGGCGCATCGGGCCGGATAGAAGCACCGGTTGACAAGATCGCGACCGGCTTTCGAAACGCCCCTCCGCGGCAAAGCTGATCACGCCGCACGCTGGACGCGCGCCCCCCGTTCCTGTCTGATTGCGGACACTGACGGGGGGCGAACGATGACCAAGGACGAGGACGATCAAGGCCGGCTCACGCGCGCGGCGAGCTTCGTTTTTCTGCATACGGAACACGCGATCTACGCCGCGCTCGGCGTTCTTCTGGCCTTGACCGCCCTCGTGGCACTGATCGACGCCGCGGGACTGACGTGGAGCGCGATCCTGGCGCTCGGCGGCGCCGCCCAGATCCTGGAGGTGGTGGACCGCCTGCTGTTCCTGCTGATGCTGATCGAAATCCTGCACACGGTCAGGGTGTCGATGCGCTCCGGCCGGCTCACCTGCGAGCCGTTCCTGATCGTCGGCCTGATCGCCTCGATCCGGCGGGTGCTGGTGATCACCCTGCAATCCTCCGAGATCACCCATTCCAAGGACTGGTCGCCGGAGAAGCAGGCGCTGTTCCAGGCCGCGATGATCGAACTCGCGGTGCTCGCCGGCCTGATCCTGACCATGGTGATCGCGATCTTCATCCTCCACCGCGCCCGCGAAGACGGGAAGCCGGCGGGCGAGGAATCGGAGGAGCACGCAGGCTCGTAAGCCGCGTCCTCAGCCCGCGGGCTTCCTCGCAGCCCCATCCTGCAACGGGCGCTCCTCGACGAGGGCGAGGCAGGCCAGCGCCAGGACGAGGCCGACACAGGCGGCGAGGAAGACGAGGCGGAAGGTCTGGCCGAGCTGCGCCGCATCCGCCCCGCGGATCAGCGCGGCCATGTCGTGCACCGCCCCTTCGCCGGCCCCGCCGAGCACCAGCGTGCCGAAGATCGCCACGATCAACGCACCGCCGAGCGCGCGGAAAAAATTCATGGAGGCGGTGGCGATGCCGAGTTGCGGCAGCGGCACCGCGTTCTGGACCGCGATGGTCGAGAGCGGCAGCACCGTGCCGATCCCCATCGAGAGGAGCACGAACAGCCCCTCGATCCCCCACAGCGGCAGCCGGTGGCCGAGGAAGGCCAAAGCGGCGCAGGCGGCGACGCTCAGGCTCAGGAGCGCCAGCGGCAGGCGCTTGTAGTGGCGGAAATGGACCATCGAGCGCCCCGAGATCGTGGCGCCGACGACCGTGCCGACCATCAGCGGCACCATGGCGAGGCCCGACCGGCTCGGATCGAGCCCGATCACCCCTTCGAGGAAGATCGGCACGTAGATCGAGAGCCCGATCAGCGTGCCCATGGCGAAGCAGGCGGCGAGCGTCGCGCCCGCGACCACGCGGTCGCGCAACACGCTTAAGGGGATCAGCGGCTCGGCCGCGGTGGCGAGGCGGGCGACGAACGCGGCAGCGCTCAAACTGCCGAAGGCGAGAAGCCCGAGCACCGGGGCGGAAGCCCAGGGATAGCGCACGCCGCCCCAGCTGAGCGCCAGCATCAGGCTGGTCGAGCCGGCCACCAGCAGCGCGGCGCCGGGATAATCGACGCTGCGCCGCCGCTCGTGGCGCGGCAGGAGCTTCAGCTTGTCGTTGGTGAGCAGGAAGGCGACGAGCCCGATCGGCAGGTTGATCCAGAAGATCGCCGACCAGTGCAGGTGCTGGGCGAAGAAGCCGCCGAGCAGCGGCCCGGCCACCGAGGACACGGCGAACACGCCCGCGATGTAGACCTGATAGCGCGCCCGCTCCTTGGCCGTGAGGATGTCGGCCAGGATCGTCTGCGCCAGCGCGATCAGCCCGCCGCCGCCGACGCCCTGGAGCCCGCGGGCGAGCGCCAGCGCGATCATGCTGGGGGCCAGCGCGCAGAGCAGCGAGCCGAGGCTGAACGTCACGATGGCGATGAGCAGCATGATCCGCCGCCCGTGGATGTCGGAGAGCTTGCCGTAGAGCGGCGTCACCGCGGTCGAGGCGAGCAGATAGGCGGTGACGATCCAGGGGAGGTTCGCCGCGTCCCCGAGTTCGAGGCCGATCGTCGGAAGCGCGGTCGCCACGATGGTCTGGTCGAGGGCGGCGAGCAGCATCGCGGCGACGAGGCCGATGAGGATCGAGCGGATCTGCTCCGGGCTGAGGCGCGCCGGGACATCGACGCGAGGGGTGACGTTCAAGGGGATGGCCTCGGATGGGGCGCGTCCCGGCGGTCGGCGGGACGGCACGGGATCGGCCCAGACAGAGCTTGATTGGGGCGAGAGGGAGGCGCAGGCACGGGGCCGGATGCAGGGCAGGACTCCGGAGAGGGCGGCGTGAGCGGCGAGACCACCGAGGGGGAGGCCCTGTTCGCCCCCGCCACCGCCCGCAACGGCGCGGCGATCCTCGACGTGCTGCGGGCCGTGCTGCCGCCCGCCGGCACGGTGCTGGAGGTGGCCAGCGGCACCGGCGAGCACGCCGTGCGCTTCGCCGCCGCGCTCCCGCATCTGCGCTGGCAGCCGAGCGACCCGGACTGGCGCGCCTTGGGGAGCATCGCGGCCCATGCCCGCCCGGCGGCCCTGCCGAACCTCCTACTGCCGCTCGAACTCGATGCCTGCGCCGAGGCGTGGCCGGTGGCGCGGGCGGAGGCGGTGGTCTGCATCAACATGATCCACATCGCGCCGCCCGCCGCGACCGCGGGGCTGCTCGCGGGCGCCGGGCGCCTGCTGCCGGAGGGCGGGCCGCTCGTCCTCTACGGCCCGTTCCGCGTCAGTGGCGTGCATACCGCCGAGAGCAACGCCCGCTTCGACGCGGATTTGCGGATGCGCGATCCGGAATGGGGCGTGCGCGATCTCGAGGCGGTGCTGGCGACCGCCGCCGGCCACGGCCTGCATCTGTCCGAGCGCATCGCCATGCCGGCCAACAATCTTTGCGTCGTGCTGCGGAAAGGCGGGCCTGCGGCAACCTGAGGATGCGGATTCTCTAGAGCGTGCTGCTGTTTCATGGAAACAGCAGCACGCTCTATCTCTTTATGATCGCACGATGATTCCGGAAAACCGGATTCCACTTTTCCGCATCGTGCTCTAGCCAGGGGCGCAACGCCGTGCTGAAAAACACGGGTGAGGCGCAGCCTCGTCCGTTCCGGCTCGATGGTTCTCCCCGGCGTGTGCGCGTTCCCCGATCCCGAAGCGACCGCCCGCCCGCCCCTCACGGCCGGCGAACTGCCCGGTCGGATCGACGGCTTGGGCGCGGGCGAGCGCCTCGTGGTGCTCGGCATCGGCCGCGAGGGCGTGGGGCGGCTGCTCGCGCAAGGCTCCACCCGCGGCGCGCTGCCGGTCGCCTGCGATGTGCCGCTCACCGCACCGGTTCTGATCGGGCGGCTGCTCGACGACCTCGCCGAACTCGCGCTGGATCGCTGGCCGGACTGGCCGGACGGCGGTTCCCCCTCGCCCGATCCCTGGCGCAAGGCGGCGGCCAAGCGCGCCGCGCTCGGGCTGACGCCGCGCTTCCGCCGGATGGCGCGGGAGATCGAACTCGTGCGCCTCCTCGGCGTGCTCGGGCCCAACGGCCCGGCGCTGATCTGGGAGGTCGATCCGGCCTCCGCGCACCGCGCCCGCCCGGTGATCGAGGCGATGGAATGGTGCGCCCGGCACGGCGCGGCCATCGTCGCGGTGCTGCCGGTCGCGCCGCCCGAGACCGCGCCTTACGACCGGCTGCTCTACGGCGCCCACGCCCTCGCCCGCACGGAACCCGCGGCCGTCGCCCGCTTCATCGCGCCCGCCGGCCCGCACCACGCCAGCGCCACCGAGCGGCGGGTCGCCGCGGCCCTGGAGCACGACCCGGAGCTGGCCGGCCTGTTCGCCTGCAACGCGGCGGTGCCGGTCGGCGCCTGGGGCGGGCAGGCGCGGGTCGATCTGCTCTGCCGGGCCCACCGCGTCGTGGTCGAACTCGACGGGCCGGAGCATCGCGGCGAGCCGAACTTCGGCAACGACCGCCACCGGGACTACGAGTTGTTGACGGCGGGCTACCTCGTGCTGCGCTTGACGAACGGGCAGGTCGCGGACGACCTGAGCCTGTGCATCGAAAAAATCCGCGCCGTGGTGAACCTGCGGCGAAGGACAGAGGGAGGGGAGCGATGAGCGGGACGCCAACGCCGAAGCAGGCCCTGATCCTGTGGTGCCTCTTGGGCCGCTACGGCAGCGCCCTCCAGAGCGCGCTGGTGCCGAAGATCGACAAGGCCGACCGCGAGGCGCTTCTGGCGGGCCGCTACGTCGAGGCGACCAAGGAGGGCCGCTCGCTGCGCCTCACCGTCACCGACCGCGGCTGGAACTGGGCCGGCGAGCACCTGCGCGCGCCGCTGCCGCCGAGTTTTCGGGTGTTGCAGGACTGGCTGGAGCGGATCGGCGCCGACCTCGCCGCGAACGGGCGCACGCTCGCCGAACTCGTCGGCCCGGCGCCCGAGGAACCGGCCCCGCCCCCCGCGCCGACCAAGAAAAAGGCTGCGCCCAAACCGAAAAAACCGACGGCGAAGCAACTGCGTGCGCGCATCGAAAAGGCCTATCTCGCGCTGACGGGCGGCGAGCGCGCCAAGGCAGTTCGCCTGAGCGCCCTGCGCACCGAACTCGCCGACCTCGACCGCGCCACCGTCGACGCCGGGCTCGCCGCGATCCTGAGCGGCGACAAGACGGCGCGGCTGAGCCAGTTCAGCGATCCGAAATCCCTCGATGCGGCGGAGCGCGCGGCGGCGTTCAGCCCCGCGGGCGAGCCCTTCCACATCCTCTGGATCCAGTCATGAGCGAGCCCCTCGACGCCCTGCGCCGGGTCGATTTCGACTGGGTCCGCACCCTCGACAGCATCTGGATCGACACCGCCCCGACCGGGGCCCCGAACGAGCGGCTGGTGCCGGAGATCGTCGCTGAGCTGCACGACAAGGCGCGCCAGCCCTCCGACCGGGCGATGGGCCGCGTCCTCGTCGGCCAATCCGGCGTCGGCAAGACCCATCTGGTTGGCCAGCTGCGGCAGGAGGCGTGGCGCCGAGGCGGCTGGTTTGTGCCCCTCGACGTGCTCGGGCTCACCGATTTCTGGCGCAGCGCCGCCCTCAGCTTCGTCACCGCCCTGCTCCAGGCGATGCCCGACGGGCGGCGCCAATCGGATGCGGTGCTGGCGGGCGTCGCCCGCCGCTTCCAGGTCGAGGTGCAGGTGGAGGCGGCGTTCAACACGCCCAACATCGACGCCCGCCGGATCGTCGACGTGCTGGTCCAGGCGCTGATGCGGGTCGATGCTTCGCGTGCCCTCAAGCATCTCGACGTGTTCCGGGCGCTGTGCCTGCTGCGCTCGCAGGATTTCGGCGTGGTCGGGCTCGCCCATGCGTGGCTCCAGGGCTACGAGGCCGACCCGGCCGAGCGCGCGGCTCTCGGCTTCCGCACGCCGCCGCCCGCGCCGGTCGAACTCGTGCGCGGCATGTGCTGGATCATGGCGCTGAGCGGCCCGACGCTGATCGCCGTCGATCAGATCGACGGCATCATCGAGACCAGCCGGCTCGCCGCCGAAGACGGGATCGAGGCGGAAGCGGGCCTCGCCGAGGTGCTGGCCGCGGGCCTGCTCGAACTCAACATCGTCTGCGACCGCAGCATGAGCGTGGTCGCGTGCCTGCAGGATTCCTGGGACCGCCTCTCGGCCCGCAGCCTCCAGCCGATGCTCCAGCGCTTCACCGAACCGCAAGTGCTCGTCGGCATGAACGAGCGGGAGGCGACCCTCGCGCTGGTGGCCGGGCGGCTGGCGCCGGCCTACGCGGCGGCGGGCTTCACGCCGCCCTTCCCGACCTGGCCGTTCACCGAGCGCGCCCTCTCTGAAGCCGCGGCGTCCGCCATCATGCCGCGCACGCTGCTGATGCGCTGCGACGCCTTCCGCCGCCGCTGCCTGGCAGTGGGGGCGGCGAGCGTCTGCGACAGCCTCGTCACCACGCCGACCGCGGTGGCGCCACCTCAGGCCACAAAATTCGACCTCGCCGCGGCCTGCCGCGCCGCCGAGATCGACGGCATCCACACCGAGGACGACCGCTGGCTCGGCCAAGTCCTGCGCGACGCCTTCGACCTCTACGCTCTGGAGGACGACCCCGACGACGCCCTCGACGTGGCGAGCAAGGGCGAGCCGGACCAGCGGATTCCACCGCTGCACGGCCGGCTGATCTTCATCCACCGCAACGAGAACGATCGTGAGCGGCACGTCTGCTACCGCGCGCTCCAGCACCAGAACGCCATCGCGTTCCAGGCGCGGCTGCGGGCGGCGCTGACCGCCTCGGGCATCTCTTCGCGCATCCCGGACCGAGCGCTGCTGCTGGTGCGCCGGGGGGCGATGCCGAGCGGAGCCAAGACGAAGCAGCTGTTCGAACTTTTCGCGGCCGCCGGGGGGCGTCTGCTCGATCCTTCCGATAACGATCTGCGGGTGTTCGTGGGCTTGCGCGACCTGCGGGCGCGGGCGCAGGCCGAGGGCGCCGCCGACCGGTTCGTGGCTTGGCTCCGGGCCGAGCAGCCGCTGATGGACACGGACTTCTTTCGCGACGCGGCCCTCGCCCACGGACCGGGAAAAACGGAAACGACGCCGCCGGTGAGCCCGCCCCCGCCCATCCCGGAGCCGGCCCCCGCCCCCGTCGCGAAGCCCCCCGCTCCGCCCGCGCCGAAGGAAACCCCACAAAAAACGGCGCCGGACGCGATCCCGGTCGGGCACCGCCTCACGCCGGACGCGCCGGGCGTGAGCCTGCCGTTGCGCCTGCTGCCGCGCCACACCGCGATCATCGCCGGCTCCGGCTCGGGCAAGACCGTGCTGCTGCGTCGCCTCGTGGAGGAGGCGGCCCTGGCCGGCATCCCGGCCATCGTCATCGACCCGAACAACGACCTCTCGCGCCTCGGCGAACCCTGGCCCGAGCGGCCGGAGCGGTTTTCCGACGAGGACGCGCGCAAGGCGGAGGCCTACCGCGCCGGGGTCGAGGTGACCGTGTGGACGCCGGGCCTGCACGCGGGCAACCCGCTGTTCCTGTCGGTCCTGCCCGACTTCTCGGAACTGGGTGACGACCGGGACGAGCGCCAGCAGGCAATCGAGATGGCCGCCGAGACGCTGGGGCCGCTGGCCGGCGCGAAGACTCAGATTCAGCGCGGCGTTCTGGCCAACGCATTGGAACGCTTCGTGGATCGGGGCGGCGCCAAGCTCTCCGCCTTCATGGACCTGCTGGCGGACCTGCCCGACGACGTGAGCCGGATCGGCAACGCCGCCAAACTCGCTGCCGGCATGGCCGACCAGCTCCACGCGGCTTTGGCGACCAATCCGCTCCTGAAGGTCGAGGGCACGGTGCTCGATCCGCGCCACCTGTTCTTCGGGGCGGACCCGGCCCGCACCCGCATCTCGGTGATCAACCTGTCGGGGCTGGCCTCGGAGGCCGCGCGCGAGGATTTCGTGAACCGGCTGCAGATGACCCTGTTCGGCTGGATCAAGCGCCACCCGTCGCCCCGCGGCATGCTCTACGTCATCGACGAGGCGCAGAGCTTCCTGCCGTCGCAAAGGTCCGGCCCGAGCCTCGGCAGCGGCATCAAGCTGGTGGCGCAGGGGCGCAAGTACGGGCTCGGGATGATCGTGGCGACGCAGGTGCCCCGCGGCATCCACAATCAGGTCGTCTCGAACTGCACCACGCAGTTCTTCGGCCGCCAGAGTGCGCCCGCCACCATCGCGGCGGCCCAAGAGATTCTGTCGGCCAGCGGCGGCAGCGCCGCCGACATCGGCAAGCTCGGGGCGGGCGAGTTCTACTTCGCCACGGAAGGCTCGGGGAAACCTGCCAAGCTCCGCACTCCGCTCTGCCTCAGCCACCACCCGGCCAACCCGCCGCGCCCGGAGGAGGTGGTGGAGCTCGCGCGCCGCTCGATGAAAGCGGGGTGAAGCCGGCTGTGGACCACGGTGCCGCGGGCGGGACCCGGCGGCCTTGAGCGCGGTTCCTCAGTGCGCCGGTCCTGAACCGGCTCACCAGGGACCCCCGATGGCCGCCAAGAAGACTGCCAAGAAGTCTGCCCCGGAGCCGAGCGCCGTCCCGCTGGTCCCGACCGGGGCGCTCGCGGTCTCGCTGCTCGGCCTGTGCGACGGCGCGCGGCCGCTGGTGCACGTGGCCCGCGACGGGCGCCGCCTGGACGAGGTCGCCGCGATCCTGCGGGCGCTGGCGCCGGAACGGAGCGTCGCGGTCTATCCCGAATGGGATTGCCTGCCCTTCGACCGGGCCTCGCCCTCGCGCGGCGTCATGGGCGCGCGGGCCGGTGTGCTGCGCTGGCTGACCGACCGGGACGCGCTGCCCGATTTTCTTCTCACCACGGCCCCGGCCCTGCTGCAGCGGGTGCCGCCGGCCCAGACCTGGGCGACGGCCCATGTCGAGATCCGCGTCGGCGACCGGCTCGACCCGGAGGCGCTGACGGCGCAGCTCGCCCGGCTCGGTTACCATCTCGACGACCGGGTGGACGAGCCCGGCGAGGTCGCGATCCGCGGCCGGACCATCGACGTGTTTCCCGCCGCCGCCCCCCTCCCCTGCCGCATCGAGCACGCGGACGGCCGCGTCACCGCGATCCGCGCCTACGATCCGGTCTCGCAGCGCTCCCGCACCGAGACCGAGCGGCTGGTGATCGATCCGGCCACCGAGATCGTGCCGGATGAAGGGTCCGAGCGCACGCTGACGCCCTTCACCGGCGAGGAGCACCGGCTGGCGCGCCACTACCGCGAACTCTCGACCGTGCTCGATTACGTCCCCGACGCCCGCCTCGTGGTCGAGGCCGGCACGGACGAGCGCGTCGCCGCCTTCTTCGAGCAGCTGGAGGAAGCGCGCGAGGATTCTTTGGGGGGTGCGTCGGCGCCGCGCGGTCCCCTCCCCCTTGCGGGGAGGGGTAGGGGTGGGGGTGGTTCAGAAGGCACCGCTTCGCCAAATCCTGAACCACCCCCACCTCCTGTCTCCTCCCCGCAAGGGGGAGGAGAGGCGCCTCGTTCTGTTGAGGCAGAGCTTTATCTCACGCCTGCCGATTGGACGGCCCTGGTCGAACGCCACGGCCTCGCCACCGCCAGCACCGAGGAAGCTGAAAAGGTTGCGCTCTCGCCCTTCGTGCGCGAGCGCCGGCCCGAATCCGCCTTCGCCAAGATCCTGAAGGAACGCCTGAAAGCCGGCGACCGCATCGTGCTGACCGGCCCCAAGGCGCCCTTACGCCGGCTCGTACGGGCGGCGGCCGAGCAGGACGGGCGCGATCTGCGCCTCATCGACGGCTGGAGCGAGGTGGCGCAGGCCGCCCCCGGCGCGATGCTGGCGCTCGAAGCGCCGATCCAGGCGGGGTTTCGCGTGCCGGAGGCCGGCGCCACGGTGATCGCCGCCGCCGACCTGTTCGGCGGCGCGGATGCGGGCGCGGCGCGCCCCGTCGCGATGCTCCCCATCGGCGAGGTCGAGCTGCGCATCGGCGACGTCGCGGTCGATCGCGACCACGGGCTGTGCGTGTTCGAGGGGCTGGAGGCGATGCCGGGGGGAGACGAGGACGCCCTGCGCCTGCGCTTCGCCGACGACGCCATCCGCATGGTGCCGGCCTCCCAAGCCGACGGCATCTGGCGCTACGGCTCGGAAGAAGAAGCGGTCTCCCTCGACCGGCTCGACGGCGGCACCTGGGCCCGGCGGCGGCTGGAGACCGAAGCCGCGCTCGCCAAGGCCGCCCGCGTCATGCTGAAGGCGGCCGAGGAACGGCGCACGGCCCGCGCTCCGCGCCTCGTCCCGCCCGCGCGGGAGATGGAGCGGTTCGCCGCCGGCTTCGGCTTCGCGCTCACCGGCGATCAGGTACGCGCCATCGAGGCGGCGCTCGGCGATCTTTCGGGCGAGGCGCCGATGGACCGGCTGGTCTGCGGCGATGTCGGCTTCGGCAAGACCGAGGTGGCGCTGCGCGCGGCGGCGGCGGCCGTCTTCGCCGGGCGGCAGGTCGCCGTGATGGCGCCGACCACCGTGCTGGCGCGCCAGCACGCCGAGACGTTCACGCGACGTTTCGCCCGCTTCGGCATCGAGGTGGCGCAGCTCTCGCGGCTGGTGGCGCCGGCCGAGGCGCGGCGGGTGAAGCAGGGCATCGAGGACGGCTCGGTGCGCCTCGTCGTCGGCACGCAGGCGCTGGCCGGGCGCGGCGTGCGCTTCCACGATCTCGGCCTCGTCATCATCGACGAGGAGCAGCGCTTCGGCACCAAGACCAAGGCCGCTCTCCGCAAAGCGGCGGGCGACGCGCATCTGCTGACGCTCTCGGCCACGCCGATCCCGCGCACGCTCCAGACCGCGATGGTGGGCCTGCAGAGCCTCAGCGTGATCGCGACGCCGCCCGCGGTGCGCCGGCCGATCCGCACGGTGATCGCGCCGTTCGAGGACGAGATTGTGCGCGCCGCGCTCGGTCGCGAGCACGCCCGCGGCGGCCAGAGCTTCGTCGTCTGCCCGCGCATCGAGGACATCGCGCCGATGCAGCGGCGCCTCGCCGCCCTGATGCCCGACCTCGACGTGGTGACGGCGCACGGCGCGATGAAGCCGGCCGAGATGGACGCCGCCATGGTCCGCTTCGCCGACGGCGCGGGCGACGTGCTGCTCGCCACCAGCATCATCGAGAGCGGCCTCGACGTGCCGCGCGCCAACACGATGCTGGTGTTCGATGCCGAACGCTTCGGCCTCGCCCAGCTGCACCAGTTGCGCGGCCGGGTCGGGCGCGGTCAGCGGCGGGGCAGCGTCTGGCTGTTCGGGGCGGCCGACAAGCCGCTGAGCGCCCCCGCCGAGAAGCGGCTGCGGACGCTGGAGGCGCTCGACCGGCTGGGCGCGGGCTTCGCCATCGCGGCGCGCGACCTCGATCTGCGCGGCGCGGGCGATCTCGTCGGCGAGGCCCAGGCCGGCCATGTCGCCCGCGTCGGGCTCGGGCTCTACCAGCACCTGCTGCAACTGGCTTTGCGCGCGGCCAAGGGCGAGCCGGCGGAGGATTGGAGCCCGGAGGTGCGCGTCGGCCTCTCGGGCCGCGTGCCCGCCGACTACGTGCCGGAGCCGGAAATCCGGCTGAGCCTCACCACCCGCCTCCTGCGCCTGCGCGCCCGCACCGAACTCGATGCGCTCCGCGACGAGGTCGAGGATCGGTTCGGGGCGGTGCCCGAGGCGGTCGAGGCGCTGTTCACATTGGCCGCCCTGCGGATCGGCTGCCTGTCGCTCGGCATCGTGCGCCTCAGCGGCGGCCCGCAGGGGATCGCGGCGGATTTCCACCCTGACCGCAAGCCGCCGACGATGGGGGTCTCGGACGAGATCACCCTTCGCGACAACCGCGTCGTCTGGCGTCGCGGCGGCGAGGGCCCCGAGGCCTGCGCGCGGCAGGCCGCCGCGCTGTTGCGCCACTTGGAGAAGGCCGCCGCCCGGCACAGGTGAGGGGGAAGCAACGGGGCCCGCATGAGCACGCCGATCGACCGCGCCACCCTCGACCGGCTGATCGCCATGGGCCGGGAGCGCGGCGAACTGACCGCCGACGACCTCCAGCGCGTCCTGCCGATCGACGCGATGGAGGTGGATGCCCTCGTCCTCGTGATGCTGGAACTCGACGCCGCGGGCGTCTCCGTCGAGCCGGACGCCTTCGGCCCGCGGGGCGAACGCCCGGTGACGGCCGTGCCGGACCTGCCCGTCCCGGAGCGCGGGGCGGCGGTAACCCCGGTGCCGGTCGGGACGCCGGACGGCGCGGGCGGTACGGGCGGCGCGGGGGCCGCGGCCCCCGCCGCATCGGAGCGGGCCGCGGGGGGCGTACCGGTGGACCGGATCGTCCTCCTGTCCGGCCTCGTGGCACTCGTCGTCCTGGGGGGATTGCTGCTTCTGCTGTGACGGCGCGTCCGCCCGGCTCGGAGCGGAACGGCGGGCCCTTCGACGGGAAAAGGGCCGCCTCTCGGCGGCCCTTGCTCATGGTGTGACGGCCCATCTTACCAGGGAGTCGTGCCGTCAGGGGATCAGCAGCGCGTGGGCCGTGCCGACTGCCGTGGTCGCGAGACCGAAGGCGAAGATGCCGGTGATCGCGTAGGAGAACGCTGTCCCCAGCATCGGCCGGCTGCTTGTCTCGCGCATCCGATCAGCAGCGGTAGCCGCCCGAGGTCTGGCCGTACTGCTTGACCGGGAAGTGCTGCTGGTTGGCGTTGCCCTCGGCGGCCGAGCTCTGCGGGCAGCTCGGGGCTGCGAAGGCCGGGCCGTAGCCGTAGCCGCGGACGATCGAGCCGGTGGTCTCGACATCGTAGGGCGCGGCGTAGCCGGTGTAGCGACCGCCCCAGGTCTGGGCCGTGGCGGCGAGCGGGGCGGCGCCGAGAACGAGGGCGGCGACGGCGGCGGCGATGCGGGTCTTCATGGTTTGTCAGTCTCCGGTGAGAGGCTGGCCCGGTCGTCCGGGCCGTGTCGTCTTCGATGAACTGGATATGGGGCGCCCCTTGCCGGCATGACGTGTCTCCCCGCACGCGCCGACGCGGATTAAATTTTTCCTCGTCTTCCCGGACTTGGAACACGCGTCTCTCGCGTGCCCCGGCCGGCCCGTTGGGCAAACCTCAACCTTTCGGTGGTGTGATCCGGCCCGGCGGCGGACCGGCGTAGAGTGGCCCGCGCCCCGGAGTTTTCGTCGGCGTCGATGACCACAGCGAGCCTCACGGCCGCCCCGCTCCCGCGCTGGCGCGAAGGAGCCTGGGCCGGCATCCCCGCGATCCGGGTGATCCACGGCTTCGCAGCTGCGATGCATGCCGCCTTCATCTTCTTCGCCTGCTTCGCCTTCTCCGACGCCTCGCCCTACGACCTGATAGCGCTGCCGACGATGCTGCTGTGGCTGGCGCTCGGCGTCCGGCTGCACCGGGGGGCGGTGCCGCTGGTGTTCCTGCTCGCCCTCTACCTCTCGGCGATCGTGGTGGCGCTGCTGCCCTATGTCAGCGAGCCGCTGCCGCTGACGTGGACGATCCAGCTCGGCTACCTCGTCATCACCGCCGTGTTCTTCGCGATGCTCTACGCCGACGACACGCAAGGTCGGCTCGACCTCGCGCTGAAAGCCTATACGGCGAGCTGCGTGCTCTCGGCTGGGCTCGGCATCGTCGGCTACCTGCAACTGCTCGGCATCGAGGACCTGTTCTCGCGCTACGGCCGCGCCTCGGGCACGTTCCAGGACCCGAACGTGTTCGGCTCCTACCTGATACTCGGTACCCTCACCCTCACCCACGGCCTGCTGACGGGCCGCGGGCGCCATCCGGTGCTGGCGCTCGCCTGCCTCTTGGTGATCCTGGCCGGCACCCTCCTGTCCTTCTCCCGCGGCTCCTGGGGCGCCACCCTGGTCTCGACCGGGTTGATGGTCGGCTTCGTCTTCGTCACCAGCCGGTCGCGGGCGATGCGGCGGCGCATCGTGCTGCTCGGCCTCGTCACCGCGAGCCTGGGGGCGGCGGCGCTCGTCGGCCTCCTGTCGATCGACAGCGTCGCCAAGACCTTCGAGTCGCGCGCCACCGTCACCCAGGACTACGACGAGGGCGAGACCGGGCGCTTCGGCAACCAGATCCGCGGCATGTCGATGCTGCTCGACGAGCCGCTCGGCATGGGCCCGCTGCGCTGGCGCCAGATCTTCGGGCTGGAGCCGCACAATTCCTACATCGGCAGCTTCGCCAACGGCGGCTGGCTCGGCGGCGCGGTCTTCATCGCGCTGGTGGCCGCGACGAGCTTCGTCGGCTTCCGGCTGATGGCGCGGGCCTCGCCCTACCGCCCCTACGCGCAGATCGTGTTCCCGGCGCTGCTGATGTTCTTCGTCCAGGCGATGCAGATCGACGTGGAGAAGTGGCGCCACGTCTACATGATGCTGGGCATGGTCTGGGCGCTGGAGGCCGCGCGCCTGCGCTGGGAATCACGCGGTCGTGATCACGATGCGGTGCCCCGGGCGACGCATGCGGCCGCGGCAGGGGACGGCCGGGACGGCAACGGTTATGCTGGTGCGTCGCACCCGCACGGGCGGGCGGCGACTGGAGAGAGTCGGAGCCCGTGAGCACCCCGTCGGCGAGCGAGGCCGAGCGCCTCGCGGCGCTCCACGCGCTGCACATCCTCGACACCGATCCGGAGGCGCATTTCGACGCCGTCTGCCGGACGGCGCAGCGCCTGTTCGGCGTCGCCACGGCCTACGTCTCGCTGATCGACGCCGAGCGGCAATGGCTGAAATCCTGCACCGGCTCCATGGTCCTGCCGCCGCAGCGGCCCCGCGAGGGCTCGATCTGCACCCACACGATCGAGCAGGACGGGGTGCTCGTCATCCCCGACACCCGCCGCGACCCGCGCTTCGCCGGCGGCGACCTCGGCGAGGGCGCCTCGCGGATCGTGTTCTACGCCGGCATCGCGCTGAGCCTCGGCCCCGGCCTGCGGATCGGCTCGCTCTGCCTGATCGACCCCAACCCGCGCCTGTTCTCCGCCGAGGACGAGACGGCTCTGCGCGACCTCGCCGAGACCGTGACGGCGCATCTGCGGCTGCACCGGGACAACGTCGCGCTCGCCCGCGAGACCGAGCTGCGCCGCGGGCACGAGAGCACGATCCGGGCGCAGGGCGCCGAGATCGAGCAGCGCCGGGCCGCCAACGCGCTGCTCAGCATGGCCGAGCAGGTGGCCGAGGTCGGCCATTGGCGGGTCAACTTCGCCGAGCTGCGACCGCGCTACTCCGACAGCCTGCTGCGCATCGCCGGCCTCGACCCGGACGCGCCGCCGCCGAGCCTGCCGGAGCTGTTCCACGCCGACGACCGTGCGGCGGTCGAGGCGGCGCTGGCGGCAGGGCTGGAGCGGGGCGGCGATTTCGAGTTCGAGGCCCGGCTCGCCCGCCCCGACGGGGCCGCGCGCGACGTGATGCTGCGCGGCACCTGCAAGCGCGAGGCGGGCCGCATCATCGGGCTGTTCGGCCTCCTGATGGACGTGACCGACCGGCGGCGCATCCAGACCGAGATCCGCCGCAGCGAACTGCGCTACCGCAGCCTCGCCGATACCCTGCCGCTGCTGGTCTGGACCGTCGATCCCGAGAACGGCGCGGCCACCTACGCCAACGCCCGGTTCGAGGGCTATTACGGCCCGATCGGCCCCGACCGGCTGGAGCGCGTGGCGCGCAACCACCCCGACGACGCGCCGCTCCTCGACGCGGCGTGGCGCTCGGCCCGGGCCACCGGCCGGGGCTATGACGGGCAGTGGCGCCTGCGGGGCCGCGACGGCAGCTATCGCTGGCACAAGCTGACCATGACCCCGGTCCACCACCCGGCCGACGGCACGGTGATCGAGTGGATCGGCACGGCGCTCGACGTCGATGAGATCGTCACCGCGCGGCTCGCCGTGGAGGAGACCGGCCGGCTGCTCGGCATCGCGCTGGAGGGCGCGGGCGCCGGCACCTTCGACTGGGACATGCGCACCGGCACGATGACGCTCTCGCCCGAGAGCCTGCGCCTCTACGGCCTGCCGGAGGCGGGCGAGCCCCGCGGCCTGACCACGGCCGAATGGACCGCGACCGTGAACACAGACGACGTGGTCGAGACCTGGGACCGCATCCACCGCGCCATCGACAGCCAGGGTCGCCTCATCGCCGAGTTCCGCGTCGGCCCCACATGGCTCTACGCCTCCGGCCGCACCCTCTACGATGCGAACGGCCGGCCCTACCGGATGATCGGGCTCAACCTCGACGTCACCGAGCGCAAGGCGGCGGAGGCGGCTTTGCGCGCGCTGACCGACGAGGCCCAGGCCGCCCGCGCCGAGGCCGAGCGGGCGAGCGCGGCCAAGAGCGAGTTCCTGGCCCTGATGAGCCACGAGATCCGCACGCCGCTCAACAGCATCCTCGGCTACGCCGACCTATTGCTGGATCGCACCGACCACGACCCCGAGGACCACCGCCGCCTGGAGCTGATCCGCGTCTCGGGTGAGGCCCTGCTCACCGTCGTCAACGACGTGCTCGACGTCTCCAAGATCGAGGCGGGCCGGCTCGAACTCGATCCGGTGGCGTTCTCGTTGCGCGACCTCGTCGACGACACCGTGGCGATCATGCGCGGCGGCGCGCTCAAGAGCGGGCTGACGGTGGAGGCGCGCCTCGATCCGCGCCTGCCCGAATCCCTCAAGGGCGACGCCGACCGCCTGCGGCAGGTGCTGTTCAACCTGCTCAACAACGCGGTGAAGTTCACCCCCGCAGGCTCCGTGACGCTCACCGTGCGGGCCGAGGGGCCGGTGCGCCTGCCCACCGGCGAGGCGGCGGAGGCCTTACGCTTCGAGGTGCAGGACACCGGCATCGGCATCGCTGAGGCCCAGCAGAGCCGCCTGTTCAAGCGCTTCAGCCAGGTGGACGGCTCGATCAGCCGGCGCTTCGGCGGCTCGGGCCTCGGGCTCGCCATCTGCCGCGACCTCGTCACGATGATGGGCGGGAGCATCGGCGTCGAGAGCCGGGAGGGCGCGGGCTCGACCTTCTGGTTCACCCTGACCCTGCCACTGGCCCAACCCCGCGCCGAACCGGCGCCGTTTGTGCCCTCCGCCCCCCCGGAGCAGGCCGCGCTGCCGGCCTCGGCCAAGCGCGGCGCCCGGCTGCTGCTCGCCGAGGACGTGATCCTCAACCAAGAACTCGCCCGCGCCGTGCTGGAGGCCCGCGGCTACCGGATCGACATCGTCGGTGACGGCGCCCGAGCGGTCGCCGCCCTGGAGGCGGAGGGCGACGACCCCTACGCCCTCGTCCTCATGGACCTGCAGATGCCGGTGATGGACGGGCTGACCGCGACCCGCCGCATCCGGGCGCTGCCCGGCCCGATGGCGCGGGTGCCGATCGTCGCCATGACGGCCAACGTCCTCGACGAGCAGGTCCGCGAGCTGATCGAGGCCGGCATGGACGACCATGTCGGCAAGCCGTTCAAGCGCGCCCACCTCTACGCCGTGATCGAGCGCTGGCGCGGCCAGGGCGCCGCCCGCCGCACGAGCGAGGCCATCGCCCCGGCCCCCGCGGTGCCGATCCTCGACCACGAGACCTACGCCACCGTGCGCGACATGATGGGCCGCGAGCGCATCCTCGCCCTGCTGAGCCTGCTGGAGGCCGAACTCGACCACCGCTTCGCCGCCGCCGCCGCGCTGGCCGAGACCGACCTCGACCGCACCCAACTCGCCTACGACGCCCACGCCATGGTGGCGGCGGCCGGCGTGCTCGGCTTCGTCGGCATCTCCTCGCTCTGCCGCGAGATCGAGACCGCCTGTCGCAGCGGCGGCGACGTCCTCCCGCTGATCCGCCATTTCTCGGCGCTGCGCCGCGACACGCTGGGGACCATTCGGGCGCTGCGGGCGGCGTAAGCTTCTCACGCCCGTCATTCCGGGGCCGCGAAGCGGAACCCGGACCCGAAGGGGCGCGCCGGAGGCGTGCAATCCACGACTGGCCGCGACGGTCCGTCTGCAGTCGGGCACCGCGCATCACGGGTGGATTCCGGGTTCCGCTGACGCGGCCCCGGAATGACGGGGAGGGAAACCCATACCCTTGAGATCGGCCCCACCCCGCGCCACCTGTGACGAGCTTCATCCCGCCTCCCCGAGCCTCCCGCCTTGCCCCTCTTCGACTACGCCGCCCAGGCGGGTTCCGCGATCAAGGCCTTCGCCGAAGCCTCCAGCGATCTCCTGATCCAGCCGACGCTGCGGCTCGGCGTCACCGGGCTCGCCCGCTCGGGCAAGACGGTGTTCACCACGGCCCTCGTCCACCACCTCGTCGAGGGCCACGCGCTGCCGGCCTTCGAGCCGGCGCAAGCCGGCCGCCTGCGCCGGGCCCGCCTCGTGCCCCAGCCCGACGACGACGTGCCGCGCTTTCCCTTCGAGGAGAATTTTGCCGCGCTCACCGAGGCGCGGCGCTGGCCGGGCTCGACCGACCGGATCAGCCAGTTGCGGCTCGCCATCGAGTACGAGCGCGCGGGCGGCTGGCGCACCGGGCCCGGCACGCTGATGCTCGACGTGGTCGATTATCCCGGCGAGTGGCTGCTCGATCTGGCGCTGCTCGACCAGAGCTACGTCGCGTGGTCGCGCGCCACGATCCTCGGCACCCGCCGGGCCGGCCGCGCTGCCATCGCCGCGCCCTGGCTCGCCGAGATGGCCGGGCTCGATCCGGCCGCGCCGCTGGACGAGGTGGTGGCCGAGCGCGCCGCCAACGCCTTCAAGACCTATCTCTCGGCCCTTCGCGCGGGCGCGGAATCCGTCGCCACGACCCCGCCGGGGCGCTTCCTGATGCCCGGCGATCTCGCCGGCTCGCCGATGCTGACCTTCGCTCCCCTCGACCGGCTGGAGGAGGTGCAGGCCCCCGGCAGCCTCGGCGCCCTGATGGAGCGCCGGTTCGAGGCCTACAAATCCAAGGTGGTCGAGCCGTTCTTCCGCGAGCATTTCCAGCGGGTGGATCGCCAGATCGTGCTGGTGGACGTGCTCTCGGCGGTCGATGCCGGCCCCGCCGCGCTCGCCGAACTGGAAGAGGCGCTGGACGCCGTGCTGCTCGCCTTCCGGGTCGGGCGCAACAGCCTGCTGACGCGCTTCTTCGCGCCGCGGGCCGACCGCATCCTGTTCGCCGCCACCAAGGCCGACCACCTGCACCAGTCGAGCCACGACCGGCTCGACGCGCTCTTACGCCTGCTCGTCGCCCGCGCCATGCGCCGCACCGAGGCCGCGGGCGCCCGCGTCGGCACCGTGGCGCTGGCCTCGGTGCGGGCGACCCGCGAGACCACCGTCCACGACGGCGGCGAGATTCTGCGCGCGGTGTCGGGGACGCCCGAGGCCGGCGAGACCATCGGCGACGACACCTTCGACGGGCTCGTCGAGGCCGCGATCTTTCCCGGCGAATTGCCGACCGACGTGCAGAGCGTGCTCGACGGGGCGATCCCGCCGGGCGCGTTCCGCTTCCCGCGCTTCCGCCCGCCGGTGGCGAAGCCCGACGCCATCGGCCGGCCCGGCCATCTCCCGCAGATCCGGCTCGACCGGGCGATGCAGTTCCTCATCGGGGACAAGCTGACGTGACGACGCCTCCCGGCCCCCAAGGCCCGCGCCCCCGCGCCTTCCGCCTCCCCGGCACCGAGCCCGCCCCCGCGGCGTCCGCCGAGCCGCGGCAAGAGACTCGGACCGAGGCGCCGCCCAAGCCGGCCCCCGACATCCGCTTCGTCGACGAGCCGTTCGAGATCGTCGAGGCCGCCGACCGCGTGCCGGTGCCGGTCGCGACCCGGCGCGGCCCGCCCTGGCTGTCGATCTTCTTCAGTGCGCTCGGCAGCCTCGTCGCCATCGGCGTCGGGCTGTCGCTGGAGCGGCTGATCTCCGACCTGTTCGCCACCGCGCCCTGGCTCGGCTGGGTCGCGCTCGCCCTCGTGGCCATCGCGGGCGTGGCGCTTCTCGCCATCGTCGGCCGCGAGGCGCTCGGCGTCTGGCGCGAGCGCAAGATCGAGCACCTCCGCGAGCGGGCGCTGGCAGCGCTCACCGCCCGCGACCACACCGCGGCGCAGGGCGTGGTACAGGAGCTGCGCGGCCTCTACGCCGACCGTCCGGCGCTGAGCGCCGGCATCAAGCGCCTCGACGCGGTGGGCGACGCCATCCTCGACGTGGACGACCGGCTCGGCCTCGCCGAGGGCGAGCTGCTGAGCCCCCTCGACCGTCAGGCCAAGGCCGCCATCGCCCAGGCGGCGAGCCAGGTTTCGGCGGTGACGGCGCTCAGCCCGCGGGCGATCGTGGACGTGGCCTTCGTGGTCTACTCCGCCGCCCGCCTGCTGCGCCGGATCGCGGCGATCTACGGCGGACGCCCCGGCCTCCTCGGCTTCCTGCGGCTGGCCCGCGCCGCGTTCGCCCACCTCACCGTCACCGGCGGCATGGCGGTGGGCGAGGGCATGCTGCATCAGGTGCTGGGCCTCGGGCTCGCCGCGCGGGTCTCGGCGAAGCTCGGCGAGGGCGTGCTCAACGGCCTGATGACCGCCCGCTTCGGCCTCGCGGCAATCGCGGTCTGCCGCCCCCTGCCCTTCGTGCGGGCGACGCCGCCGACCGTCAACGACGTGGCGGGCCAGCTGTTTCGGGGGAACGGCGAGGAGAAGTAGCGGGCGTTTTTCAGTGAATCACGCCGGCAGCGTGCATCCCCTCTCCCCGCTGTGCGGGGAGAGGGCTTCATGCCCCCTCGTCGGGGCATAAAGCGAGGCGGCAGCCGAAGGTGAGAGGGCGATTCAGGACGAGCCTCATCCGTCGAGTCCCCCTCACCCCCGCTACCGCTTGTCGCGCCGACGACAGGGTCGTCGCGACCCTCTCCCCGCGTGCGGGGAGAGGGGAGGAGCGGCCTTCGCAGCGATCAGCCGGGAAGTGGATCGCTTCGTTACCTGCCAGCATAAGAAAGCCCCCGCACCATGCGGTGCGAGGGCTCTCGACCGGTCTCGCGCGAACGCGAAACCCAAAAGAATCAGCAGTCGTTGCCGCCCTTGTCGCCGAGCTTCTGGTCGGCGCCGGTGGCGTTCATCGCGCCGACGGTGCCCGGGGCGGCCGGCTGGTTGCCGCCGGCGTTGTTCTTGGCCATGGCGGTCTGCTCCGAGCCGGGCTTGTCGCCCACGCCCTGACCGGCGCCGACATTGTTCATCGCGCCGACGGTGCCCGGCGAGGCCGGCTGCTGGCCGCCCGCGAGGTTCTTCGAGCCGGCGTCGGCACCCTTGGCGGTGCTGCTCTCGGCCTTGGAGTTCTGGTCGGGGGCCTTGGCGGTGCTGCCGGTGTTGCACGGCGCGGCGAAGGCGGAACCGGCCATGAAGGCGAGCGCGGTGGCGGCGGCAAGGGTCTTGGTGAGCGTCACGTGGCTATCCTCCGGGATTGTCTTGCCGGTCGCGCGACCGGTTCGACCGGGGAAAGCGATTAAGGAAAATTAAGTTCCCGAATTCTCCCGCAATAAATTGTTCTTCGTCCCGGGATTGCCGGCCTTAGGCGCCGTTCCACGAAGGGAATACCGAGTTTCTCAAAACAAGATGCGTCAAAATCGCAGGCGAGCGTCTACTAGCCGACACAAGCAGGCCAAGGGCAGAACGGGTCGCGTCGGCGGATCGCGCCGACGGTGTCTGCCCCCGAAACCGACGGGGGATGCGAAGTTTCCCGACCGCTAGCGGTTTTTCTCACGCCGAGGCGTCGGCCTCGACGCCTCGGGATGCCGTGGCCCCGTCGAGGACATCGGCCACGGCCCGTGAAAACTCCGGCGTGCGCAGGTAGCCGTAGGATTTGTGCGGGTTGCGCCCGCCGCGGGGGCGCCGGTAGGCGTTGATCACCGGGCAATCGACCACGCGGACCCCGTCCGGGTTCGGCGCGTAGGCCTCGGCCAGATCGGTGCCCACGGTCGCCACGTCGTCGCGGTCGCCGAGATGGGTCCAGCGCGCCACCGCGCTCGGCACCCGCACATCGCCGTGCTCGGCGCCGATGCGGTGCTTGATCTCGGCGAGCCCCAGCGGCGAGCCCATGGTGACGAAATGCGCGACCCGCGGGCGCGGCCCCTGGCGCTCGGTCAGGCGCAGCACGTCGTAGGCGATGAGCCCGCCCATGGAGTGGGCGGCGAGCATCAGGGTGCGGCCCTCGTGGCGCGCCAGCACCGCGCGCAGGCGGTCGCGGGCATCCGCGCGGAAGGCGGCGTCCTTGTAGTAGCCCCACAGGTCGTCGAGGCGGTACTCGATGAAGGCGTCGTCCACGACGAGGCGGCCGGTCTTCTCCTGCATCCATTCCAGCGCGCGGTAGAACCGGTCGGTCAGGCTCGGCCCGGGCGGTTTGCCGTTCGGACTCGGGAAGGGCTTTCGGCCGCGGGCCGGGTAATAGGGCTCGCGGTTGCGCTCCGGCGTCACCGGCGCGTCGTAGCGCAGGTCGGCCCAGTAGACGAACTCGAACGGCACGTCGGGCGGCGCGCGCCCGAGGTTGCGCCGCAAGCCCTCTTCGATGGCTTGGCGCCACCACGCCTGCTTCTCCTCCCGCGGCGGCTTGTTGGCCAGCCCATGGATGCCGATGATGACCGGATCGTCGTGCATCGTGGGAGAGAGGAGGCCTTCGCGCGCCGCGAGGCTGCGGCGGTGGCAGCAGATAGAGCGCGGGACGAACGGGGCCCGCGCGACAAATTGCGCACCATCTTTTCGGGAGTTGTGCTTCGACGGCGGATGACGACCGGAGCTTTCAGACCCGCGGCCGTCATTCCGGGGCCGCGGAGCGGAACCCGGAATCCACGACTGGCCGCAACTCATCGTTCAGCGTCGCATCACGGGTGGCTTCCGGGTTCTCGCCTGCGGCGAGCCCCGGAATGACGACGGTTGTTCTGAAAAAAACGAGATGGGCCTCTCAGGCGCCCATCTTCTCCATCAGCGCCTCGGACAGGGCGAAGTTGACGTAGACGTTCTGGACGTCGTCCTGGTCCTCGATCACCTCGACGAGGCGGATCAGCTTCTCGCCGGTCTCGTCGTCGACGTCGATGGCGTTCTGCGCCTTCCAGATCAGGCCGGTGCGGCGCGGCTCGCCGAAGCGGGCCTCCAGCGCCTTCGAGACCTCGCCGTAGGCGTCCTGGGCGCAGGTGACCTCGTGGCCGTCCGCGTCCGAGCGCACGTCGTCGGCGCCCGCTTCGATGGCGGCCTCCAGCATCGCGTCGGCGTCGGCGACCTCCGGCGGATAGGCGATCACGCCGACCCGGTCGAACATGAACGCCACCGCGCCGGTCTCGGCGAGGCTGCCGCCGGACTTGGTGAAGGCCGAGCGCACGTCGGAGGCCGTGCGGTTGCGGTTGTCGGTCTGCGCCTCGACGATCAGCGCGGCGCCGCCGGGGCCGTAGCCCTCGTAGCGGATCTCCTCGTAGTTCTCGCCCTCGCCGCCGGTCGCCTTCTTGATGGCGCGCTCGATGTTGTCTTTCGGCATGTTCTCGGCTCGCGCGGCGAGCACGGCGGCGCGCAGGCGCGGGTTCATCGCCGGATCGGGCGTGCCGAGCTTGGCCGCCACCGTGATTTCGCGGGCGAGCTTGCTGAACAGCTTCGAGCGGACCGCATCGACGCGGCCCTTGCGGTGCATGATGTTCTTGAACTGGGAATGCCCGGCCATGGCGGGACCTCTTCTTCTCGTTCGCCGGGGGCGGAGGGCTCCCGTTTACGGGATCCTCGACGCCACGCGCGGGGTGTGTCGGGAGGGCCGCTTATAGGATGCACGCGTATCCCGAAGCAACGCGTCGGGGCCAACGCCTGCGGCGATGGCCCCTTTTCCTTCCTGGCCTCAAGCGCCGGCGCCCACGTCCGCGGCCTTAGGCTTCTCGCTCCGCTAGACGCCTCGGCTCAAGCCGAGGCCGCTCCGCAGGGCGCTCTTCGCGCCCGGCCACACGGTGCTGCCGCACGCTTCCACCTTGACGAAGCAGCCCCCGTCAGGCATTCACCCCGCGGAATTCGGCCGGGGTGTCCCGGCCTTTTGCGTTTCGCGTGGGCGCCGCCACGATCGCGAATCGTGTCCGACAACCCGCACTGGGAGCGCCAGCCATGGCCAAGGCCGTCACCGTCAAGATCCGCCTCGTCTCGACCGCCGACACGGGCTATTTCTACGTCACCAAGAAGAACTCGCGCACGCAGACCGAGAAGATGGTCATGAAGAAGTATGACCCGGTCGCCCGCAAGCACGTCGAGTTCAAGGAAGCCAAGATCAAGTAAGTTTTCTACGCTTCCACTCAAGCGAATTGAAAAGCCGTCACGCTCGCGTGGCGGCTTTTTTACGTCCGAGACCTCAGCGCGTCGGCGCTGTCCGGGCGGTGAGCTTGTTCCCGTCCGGATCGCGCAGATAGGCGACGAAGGCGCCGTTCGGCCGCTCGGTCGGCGGGCTCTCGATGGCGACGCCGCCCTGCGCGATGCCCGCCGCGTGCCACGCCAGCACATGCGCGCGGCTCGGCGCGATGATGCCGATCGTCCCGCCATTGGCCGCGGTCGCGGGCCGCCCGTCGATCGGCGTCGTGATCATCAGCCGACCGCCCTCGTGGGCGTAGATCAGCCGGCCCCGATCATCCATCCGGCCGGGCCGGCCGCCGAGCGCCGCGAAGGTGGCGTCGTAGAAGCCCCTCGCCCGCTCCAGATCGTTGCTGCCGATCATGACGTGGGTGAACATGCGGCCTCTCCGGACAAGGGCGGGGACGCGCCGGCCGCGCGTGAACGGGGCGAACACGGCGGCCGGCGCGCTCGCACACGGGAGCCGGTGACGGCTCGACCGCGGCGATGGGGAATAGGGCGGCAGACCTTCAGATGGGAGCGATCCGGCCGGCGATCAACGAGCGCCCGTGCCGCAGGCGGCCCGTCGCGTCGGCCGGAACGATCGGTGCGGAGCGGTCTTCTCTCGTCACGCCGCCGGATCGGGAGAGTGGAAGTGGACGATAATCGCGTCTGGTCGTTCGAGAAGAGCCTGTGGGAGGGCGGCGCCGACCGCTACCGCGAACTCGTCGACGACGAATGCCTGATGGCCCTGCCGCACCCGCCCTTCGTGCTCGGCGGGGCCGAAGCGATCGAGGCGGTGGCCGACACCCCGCGCTGGGAGAACGTGCAGATCGAGGACGGTCGCATCGCCCGGCCGCAGGAGGGCCTGATCGTCATCGCCTACGGGGTGAAGGCCTCGCGCGGCGACGAGACCTACGAGGCGCACTGCACCTCGACCTATCGCCGCCTCGCACCCGAGGAATGGCGCGTGGTGCAGCACCAGCAGACGCCGCGCATCGCGGTGCCGTCGCAGGCCCGATAGCACGCGAAAAAATTCGATCGCACCAGGGAACCTTTTGCGATCCTCACGACGGGGCGACGATCCGCGCCATGCTCGCGCAAGCGAGCTGGCGTAGGGTCGCCCCATGAGCACGCTGCCCACCGCCCTCTTCCCCCTCGGCATCGGCCTTGCCATCGCCTCGGCCGGCACCGCCCTCGAACGGGTCGGCTACGCGCACCCGTTCGAGACCAGCCTTGGCGCGGCCCTGCTCGCCGCCGGGCTGACCATGCTGGTGCGCACCGGCCTGCCCTGGCTCCAGCCGGATTGATTCCTTTTGGGGGGCGCTCCCACCCGAGCGAACGGCCGTCCTCACACCCGCGCGCGAACGGAACGGACGCCTCTCCTCCCCCTTGCGGGGAGGAGCCGGAGGTGGGGGTGGTGCAGGATGAGACGGGAGCTTTGCCTTCTGCCCGACCCCCACCCCTACCCCTCCCCGCAAGGGGGAGGGGAAACGCGCGGCATGTCCGGCACCCGCTGCGAGGCCGAACCAGGGGACCGCCAACCCATTCAACCGAAACAAACAAAAACGGCGCGCCCATCATCGGGCGCGCCGGTCGAGGTGCTCGCGGTCTCAGGAACGAGTCCGGGCAGGGTATGCAATATACCAGTACGCGTCTACCGCCGCGGGTAACATCCGGCACGATTTCTCACGTTTTCGTGCGTGGGTCCGCCTCCGGGCAGCGGGCCGCGAGGCGGCGCAGGGCCGGGGCCGCGGCCTCCTCCGCCGCCCGCTCGAGCGCGCGGTAGGCGGCGACGACCTCGGTGCCGAGCTCGGACAACCGCGCCCCGCCCCCGGCCCGGCCGCCGGCCTGCGATTCGACCAAAGCCGCGCCGAAGCCGCGGTTCATCGCCTCCACCAGCATCCAGGCGCGCCGGTAGGACATGCCGAGCGCCCGTGCGCCTGCCGAAATCGACCCGTGCTCGGCGATGGCCTCCAACAGCCGCACCTTGCCGGGGCCGAGCCGGTGGTCGGGCCCGAGATCGACGCGGATGCTCAGGCGCGCCACGGACGGCTCAGTTCTTGGCCAGTGCGTCGGCGAAGGCGACGATGCGGTTGCGGGCGTAGGTCGGCACGCCCGCGCTGATCGAGGTGCCGGTGTTGAACGAGGAATTGCCCATCAGCACCTGCACCGGCAGCAGGTTCTTGAGCACCGGCACGCGGGCGTATTCCTGCTTGCGGTCGAGCACGTCGGCCTTGATGGCGAGCGCCATGTAGGTGGTCACCACCGTGCGGTTCGGATCGTTCGGCGCGGGCTGCATCACCGCCAGGAACTTGCCGAAACGCAGGATCTGGTTGACCCAGAAGATCGTCTGTTCGAGCCCGCCCGCCACCGGGGTCTCGATCCGGGTGAGCGCGGCAAGGTTCGCGGCCTCCGTGGGCGGCAGCACCCGCAGCTCGCTCTGGAACGAGACGAACTCGGCGACCTTCTTGGAGGAACCCAGTTCGAGCTTGTTGGCGAGCTTCACGCCGAGCGGCAGCTTGCCTTCGAGATCGTAGCGCGACTCGATGCAGGAACCGCCCGCGCCGCACCAGGGCCGGTCGGGGCGCTTGGCGAAGGCGGCGGCCGGGTCCTTGTTCGGGGTGGCGTCCGCGGGCTCCAGCCGCTTGTGGCGGATCACCGGGTCCATCTTGGCCAGGAAGTCGAGGTTGGCGTAGGCCGCGAGATCGATGGCCGAAGGGGGCTTGGCCACCACGAACCGCCCTTCGGCGACGTAGACCTTCAGGGTCTCGTGGCGCTGCTTGGTCACGCCGTTGAGGGTCTGGGCGTAATCCGGCTCGGTGTAGCCGGGCCAGGGCATGAGCGCAGCGGCCTCGGCCGGCCGGGCCTTCTTCCACGCGTCGAAGGCGATCAGGCCGTTCTCTGGATTCGTCGAGGCGCTCTCGCGGGAATCGCGGAACAGCACCGTGCCGGGCTTGAGCGTCGCGGCGTCGGTGGGGTTGAGCGCCGCCACGTCCTTCACCCGGTCGGAGACCGCGGCCGGCTTCGCGGGCTCCTTGGCCTCCTGCGCGAGGGCCGGGCCGGCCATTGTGACGGCGACGAGAAGGGCGGCCGGGAGATGCCTGGGCACGACGGACCTCGGATCGGGGGATGGGGCGAGCGCCCGCGTCAGTAGCGCGGGTCTTCGCCGAACAGGTAGTCGGGATCGCGGCGGCGCTGGCGCGCGCGCGGCTGCTCGTCCTCGAAGGGCGAGCCGAACGGCGAGGGGTTGGCCTGCCCGTAGCGGTCGCGGCCGGGCCAGGGGTTTTCTCCCTCGCGGCGGTCGCGGCGCTGGCCCCAAGGATCTACAGAGCGAGGATCAACGGAGCGAGGGTCGGCGTAGCGCGGGTCGGCGTCCGGCCGGTCGCGGCCGAACGGGTCGTAGCTGTCGCGCCGTCCGCCGCCCATCAGGTTGCCGAGGATGTCGCCGGCGACATCCGCCCCGTCCTCGGCGCCGGCCCCGTCGCCGTCCTCGGAATCGGGCCGCATGGCGTAGAGCGTCTCGCGCGGCACCAGCGCGTATTGCGTGTCGGCGACGCGCCCGTCCTTGAGGCGGAAATGCTCGATGAAGCCGCCGCCCGCCACCCGCTGGCCGCTGCGGGGCTCGATCGGCAGGTCGGCGATGTAGGCTTTCGCTTCCGGAGACGGCGGCGCGAGCGGCGTGCGCGGCACGCCGTTGGCCCAGGCCGCCTGGAAGATCGCCCGCGCGATCGGCACCGCGACGTGGCCGCCGGTCTGGCCGCGCCCGAGCGTCTTGCGCACGCCGTCGGCGTTGTCGTAGCCGGCCCA
This sequence comes from Methylorubrum subtropicum, assembly GCF_038442325.1. NCBI lineage: Bacteria > Pseudomonadati > Pseudomonadota > Alphaproteobacteria > Hyphomicrobiales > Methylobacteriaceae > Methylorubrum > Methylorubrum subtropicum. The sequence goes on from NZ_JBBXMW010000005.1 coordinate 54,850, forward strand.
GACCACCACCGTGATCTCGTTCGAGAAGCCCGCGAACCACGCGTCGTTCTCGTTCTCCGAGGTGCCGGTCTTGCCCGCCACATAGGCCGAGACGCCCGAGAGCGCGGCGGCGGTGCCGTGCTGGGTCACGCCCTGGAGCATGGTCTTGAGCTGATAGAACGCGACGCGATCCGCCGAGCCGATCCGCACCGGCGCCTTGGCGGGCCGCGTGTAGACCGGCTTGCCGTCGCGCTCGATCGATTCGAGGGCGTAGGCGGAGGGCCGCGCACCCTCGTTGGCGATGGCCGCGTAGAAGCTCGCGAGATCGATCATCCGCACCGGCTGCGCGCCGAGCACGAACGGATAGTAGCGCTCGCACTCGGCGTAGAGCTGGGCCTCCAGGGCGATGTCGCAGACCCGTTGCAGGCTCTGGGGCGCGCTTTTCGCGATGCCGCCCTCCAGCAGGCGGGCGGTGACGAGGTTCTTCGAGAATTCCAGGCCGCGCCGGATCGTCGTCGCGCCCGCGCCGCCGCCGTCGTAGTTCTTGGGCGACCACGAGGCGCCGATGCCGCCGATCGGCGGCAGGGTCACGGGGGCGTCCATCACCAGGGTGTTGGGCTGGAGGCCCGCGTTCAGCGCGGCGAGGTAGGTGAGCGGCTTCAGGGTCGAGCCCGGCTGGCGCACGGTCTGCGTCACCCGGTTGAGCTGGCTCAGGGGGTAGGAAAAGCCCCCGGTCATCGCCAGGATCTTTCCCGTACGGTTCTCCAAGACGATGGCAGCACCCTGGACGGACGGGCGCACCCGCAGGTCGGCGCGCAGGCTGCCCTTGCCCTCGCGCAGGCGCACCCGCACGGCATCGTAGAGTTGAAGCTTCGCCCGCGCCGGGCCGGGGTCGAGGCTGGCGATGCGGCCGTCCGGCAGGCCGACCCGGATGCCGTTCTTGCCCGTCTGGAGCACGACGGCGAGCGGCCAGCGCAGATCGTAGAGCGGGGCGCGGGCCGTCTCCAGGGCGCGCTGCCACGCCGGCTTCACGGCCGGCGCCTTCGCGGCCGGCACCGGCAGGGCCTTGCCCTTCACGCCCTTGGGCTGCGGCACCGCGGGCGGCGCTTCCGGCTCGGGCGCGGGCGCGGCGCTCTCGAAGCGCTTCACGGCCTCGGCCAGATTCAGTTCCGGCCCCTCGTAGCGGGCGCGGCCGGTGCCGCGCTCGTAGGTTGAGAGCCCTTCCTGAATCGCGCCCTCGAGCGCGCTCTGGAGCCCGGCATTGACCGTGGCGTGGACCGTGTAGGAGGCGTTCGTCAGCGATTCCAGCCCGGCGAAGGTGCGCGATTCCCGCGCCAGATGATCGACGAGGTAGAAGCCGGAATCGCGCCGCGCCGTGTCCGGAGGCTTGATGCCGAGGTCGCTCCTGAGCGCCGCGTTCATCTGCTCCTCGGTGATCGCGCCGTCCTCCTTCATGCGGGTCAGCACGTAGGCGCGGCGCTCGCGGGCGCGGTCGGGGTACTTGTCGGGGCTGTAGTAGTTCGGGCCCTTGGGGAGCCCTGCGAGCAGGGCGGCCTCCGGCACGGTGAGTTGGCCCACCGACTTCCCGAACCACGAGCGCGCCGCCATCTCGATGCCGTAGGCGCCGCGCCCGAGATAGATGCCGTTGAGGTAGAGCCCGAGGATCTTGGGCTTGGTCTGGAGCCGCTCCAGGCGCGAGGCCACGATCATCTCGCGGATCTTGCGCTCGTAGGTGACGTCGTCGCCGACCGACAGGTTCTTCACCACCTGCTGCGTGATGGTCGAGCCGCCCGCGGGCCGCCCCGGCGAGGCGAGGTTGCCGACGAAGGCGCGGATCACGCCGCGCTCGTCGATGCCGTGGTGCTGGTAGAAGCGCTTGTCCTCGGCCGCGACGAACGCCTTTTGGACGAGGTCCGGCACGCCCTCGATCGGCACGACGAGGCGGCGCCCGTTCGGCTCGAAGGTCTCGGAATAGGGTTTTCCGGCGGCATCGAGGATCACGCTGGCGCTGGCGAGCTTGATGTCGCGGAGCGCCTCCGCCGAGGGCAGGTCCTTCACGGCGTTGTTGTAGAACGCGATCACCGCGCCCGGCTCGAACGGGGAATTGGCCGGGTTCTCGCCCTTGCAGAACTGCTTGTAGCTCGTGTTCAGCTCGGACAGATCGAGCCCGTGCAGGATTTTCGGCGCGTTGTCGCCCGCGACGGCGCTCGGGTCCTCCATCGCCGTGGAGATCAGCTCGTCGAGGTTGATGTCCTCGATGTCGAAGCTTTTGCGCATATGCGCGCAGCCGTCGCGCAGGATGCGAACCACCTCCGGCCCGTCCTTGCCCGGGTCGAACTGGGTGCGCATGGCATCAGGCCGCGTCGTGACCTGGCTCAGCGTCAGCGCGGTCGCAAACAGCTTGATCAGGATGGCGTTCATCGAGCCTGCGCGGGAACCCGGAGCGAGCGGGCCTCAAACGCCCGAAGCGCCGATCATGCGGCGCACAACGCGGCTGATTTATGATGAGACGCCGACCTTTCCCCTCCCCCTTGCGGGAGGGGTCAGGGGTGGGGGTGGTGCCGGATGAAGCTCGGCGCTCCATCCTGAACCACCCCCACCTCCAACTCCTCCCCACCCAGATCGGGCCTGCCCGATCTGGGCAAGTAAGAGACGGATCTCGGGCAAGCCCGAGATCCGTGGGGAGGAGAGCGCGGTGGTGCTTACGGCGCCATGTCCGGCACGGCCTTCACCACGCCGCCCGTGGTCTCGGGGGTGGCGCTGGCCGGGACCGTCACCGCGCCGGGCTTCGGCGGCGGCGTCAGCTGCAGGTGCTCGCTGGTATAGGCCAGCTCCTCGTAGGCCTTCTGCGGGTCGGCGTTGAGCTTGGTGCCGTAGCTCGGGACGATCTTGCGGATCTTGTCCTGCCACTCGGCGCTCTTCACCCGGTCGGCGAACACCTTCTGCAGCACTTCGAGCATGATCGGCGCGGCGGTCGAGGCGCCGGGCGAGGCGCCGAGAAGCGCCGCGATGCTGCCGTCCTTGGCCGCGACGACCTCGGTGCCGAGCTTGAGCACACCGCCCTTCTCCGGATCGCGCTTGATGATCTGGACGCGCTGGCCCGCCTGGACCAGCTTCCACTCGTCCTTCTTGGCGTGGGGGAAATACTCGCGCAGGGCCTGATAGCGGTCCTCGTCGGAGAGCATCACCTGGCCGGCGAGGTACTCGATCAGCGGGTATTGATCGACGCCAACGCGCACCATCGGCCAGACGTTGCTGGTGGTGGTGGAGGTCAAGAGGTCGAAATACGAGCCTTCCTTGAGGAACTTGGTCGAGAAGGTCGCGAACGGTCCGAACAGGATCACGCGCTTGCCGCCGAGCACGCGGGTGTCGAGGTGGGGCACCGACATCGGCGGCGAGCCGACCGAGGCCTTGCCGTAGGCCTTGGCGAGGTGGCGTAGGGCCACGCTCGGGTTCTCGTTGACGAGGAACGAACCGCCGACGGGGAAGCCGCCGTAATCGGCCGCCTCGGGAATCCCTGACTCCTGGAGCAGGTGCAGCGCGCCGCCGCCCGCGCCGATGAACACGAACTTGGCATCGACCGTCTGGCGCGAACCGTCCTTCAGGTTCTTCGAGGTGATGCGCCAGGTGTTGTCCTTGTTGCGCTCGATGCCCTCGACCTCGGTCGAGGTGCGCAGCGAAAAGTTCGGGCGGGCGGCCAGCGAGGCGACGTATTGGCGGGTGATCTCACCCCACTCGACGTCGGTGCCGACCGGCGTCCAAGTGGCCGCGATCTTCTGCTTCGGGTCGCGCCCCTCCATCATCAGGGGGACCCACTTGTTCAACTGCTCGGGGTCGGTCGAGTATTCCATCCCGGCAAAGAGCGGGCTCGCCTTCAGCGCCTCGTGGCGCTTCTTCAGGTAGGCGATGTTCTCGTCGCCCCAGACGAAGCTCATGTGCGGGGTCGAGTTGATGAACGAGCGCGGGTTCTTCAGCACGCCCTGCTGCACCTGCCAAGCGAGGAACTGGCGGGTGACCTGGAAGGCCTCGTTGATCTCGACCGCCTTCTCGATCTTCACGTTCCCCTTCGAATCCTCGGGGGTGTAGTTCAGCTCGGCGAGCGCCGAGTGGCCGGTGCCGGCGTTGTTCCAGCCGTTGGAGCTTTCCAGCGCCACGCCGTCGAGCCGCTCCAGCATCTCCATCGACCAGTTCGGCTCGAGTTCGCGCAGCCACACGCCGAGCGTCGCGCTCATGATGCCGCCGCCGATCAGCAGCACGTCGACCTTGCGGGCCTCGCCCGCGGCGAAGAGCGGGCCACCGGGCAGCGCGGTCACGGCCGCGCCCGCGAGCGCGCCGCCGATGAGCTGGCGACGGTTCAGCGGCAGAGCCTGCGGCTTGGAACGATTGTGCATGGAGGGTCCCCCATTCCTGAGTTTGCGGTCGGCGCTCCCACTATTTTTCATTTTATTTTGTGGCCGACTCAAAAATTATTTGACCCCCGTCCGCTAGCCTGCGGACGACTGAATCGACAGCGATGAGTCAGCATGGCTGCCATGCTTTTGATACCGGGGCCGTGGGCCGCGACGGCGAAAGGGGTTTCAGCGGGCGCCGGATGACAGGCGCGGGCGAAAGAATCAGCCGAAGCGGCGCTTGAGGCGGCGCCAGCCGATGACCGTGCCGGTCGCCGCCACCAGAAAACCGGCCGAGAGCCAGAGCAGCATCACCGCGTCCCAGGCCGGGCGGGGCAGCCGGGCGAAGTCGAGGGTGTGCAGGCCGTTGAACAGCCAGCGGGAGGCCCGGTTCGAGCGGTCCATCCGCCCCAGGATCTCGCCCGTGTCCGGATCGACGTGGACCCAGGTCGCGGCCGGATCGGCGAAGACGGCGCGGAGCACTGGGAGCGGACGCGTCTCGCGGTCGCCGTACCAGTAGGCATCCTCGGCCGCGATCCGCTCGATGCGCGGCGCCCTCTCCCCCGGCATCAGGGTCGTGAGCGCGCGGGCCAGGGCGTCCGGGTCCGGCGCGGTGCCGCCGCAGCAGGGGCGCGGCGGCGCCTGCCCGCACAGGGCACGGGCCACCGGCACGCCGCCGCTTTGCGTGAACCGGACCTCCTTCAGGTCCGGGCAGAGCCGGGCCGCCTCGGCCGAGTCGAAGCGGAACGGCGCCGTCTCCGCCCCGGCGTAGCGCGCGAGCGCCGCGGCGTCGGGCATGGTCGGCGAAAACCAGCGGTTCGGGTTCATCGACAGCCAGCCGCTGACGATGAAGGTGAGGAGCGCCGTGCCGCCCAGAAGGCCGCCGAGATGGTGCCACGCCGAGACCCCGCGATAGGGCGTGGTCCGTCCGGTGGCGTAGCGGGGTTTTAGCCGCAGCCGCGACAGGCCCAAGATGTATCCGCTGACCGCCACCGCGATGGCGATGCCGGAGACCCACAGCACCACGTCGCGCCACAGCGCCGGCTCAGCCCGCAGCGGCGTGAGGTAGATCCAGTGCGGCACCGCGCCGAGCCAGTTCCAGAACCGCTCGGTGGCCGTGGTGTCGAGGACGACCTCGCCGGTGCGCTCGGACAGGTAGAGCCGGGTGCCGGCGGCATCACCCAGCGCCACGAGTCGGAACGGGCGCAGCGGGTTGAAGCGCTGCGGCACGCTCCACTGGTCCCACGTCACCGTGCCGAGGTCTTCGACGGCGCGGGCGGCGGGATGGTTCTTTGCGATCGTCAGGAGGAGCGCGGGATCGACCCGGTCGATCACCCGGCCGTCGGCGGCTAAGACCGTGGTACGGGTGCCGTCGAGGGCGCTGACCCGGTAGACCGGGGCGTCGCCCAGCATGCCGAGATCGATGCGGGCGGGCGGCCCGGCGAGACCCGCAGCCGTGAGCGCGGCGTCGGGGCCGATCATCCCGGCTGGCAGGGCCAGCGACGGCAGGGCCAGCGGCGGCAGGGCGGCGCGGCGCTCGGCCTCGCTCAGCCGCGGGAAGCCGACATACATCATCACCGCGCCGGACAGGAACCAGACGGCGAAGACGAGGGCGAAGACGATCCCGAGCCAGCGATGGCCGAGAAGGAGCCAGCGCAGGGCGCGCTTGCCGAAAGCGTTCAAGGGGAGACCGACGAAGGGGACACCGAGAGCGGACGCGCCGCCGCCGGGCCCATAGACGATCGGGCCGCCCTTGGGGAGAGCGGGACGATCGCGCGAGCGATCGTCCTGTTTCATGCTTGGCCTCAAGCGCCGGCAGCCACGTCCGCGGCTTTGGCTCTTCGCTTCGTTAGGCGGCCTCGGCGGAGCCGAGGCCCACTCCGCGGGGCGCTCTTCGCGCCCGGAATACGGCCCATCGCTCTTCGAGCGATGGTTTGGCCCCGCCCCCGAGGGGCAGCGCCATGACCTCAGCGGAGCAGCTGGAGGATGCCCTGCTGCGCCTGGTTGGCCAGCGACAGCGCCGAGATGCCGAGCGACTGGCGGGTCGAGAGCGCCTGGGAGTTCGCCGCCTCCTCGTTGAGGTCGGCGTTGGTGAGGTTGGCCGCGCCCGTGTCGAGGATGTTGACGAGGCGCTTGGTGAAGTCCTGGCGGTTCTGCACCACCGAGAGGTTCGAGCCGAAGGTGGAGCTCGCCGCCCGCAGGTTGTCGGTGGCGTTGCCGAGCGTGGTCAGCGTCGTCTTGATGTCGCCGTCGAGCAGGAAGTTGCCCTGGCCGTTGATCACCGAGCCCGAGCCCGAGTTCGGGCCGATCGCCGCGAGGCTGAGGCCGTCGGAGGTCAGGTCCTGGCCCTGGACGTCGAGGTTGGCCGTGTCCTTCTCGTTGAAGGCGATGTGCAGCCGGTTCGACGGGTCGCCGTTCGATATCAGGTTGACGCCGTTGAAGCTCGCGTCCTTCGCCAGCTGCGTGATCTGCGTCAGGATGCTGTTGTACTGCTCGGCGAGCTTGCGGCGGCCGTCGACGCCGGACACGGTGAGTTCGCTGGCCTGGGGCACCGTCGGCTTGACGGTGGCGTCGCCGTAATCGGGCGCCGTGCCGGTGCCGGCGGTGAAGCCGAGCAGCGTCTGGCTGTCGGTGTCGGCGAACTCGATGTCGGCGCTCGCGTTCATGACGATCTTCTGGCCGGACTTGTCCTTGGCGAAGATCTTGGTGCCGGCCTCGGTGTTCAGCGCGGCGATGGCCTGGTCGATCGTGGTCGTGTCGTCGATATCGACGCTCTTGGCGTCGCCGCCGTTGACGTAGAAGGTGATCGTGCCGTTGGCCGGGACGTAGTCGTTGGTCGCGGTGCCGGTGGTGGTGATCTGGGTCGAGAGCGCCTGATTCGCCGTGGATTTTGCCGAGTCGATCAGCTTCTGGATCGAGGTGATGCCTTGGTTGGCCGCCTGGATCGTCTGCACGCCGTTCGAGATCGAGTCGAGCAGGGCGTTGAGGTCGCCCGAGCGGCCCTGCAGGGCCTGGGCGGTGAAGAAGTTGACCGGGCTGTCCAGCGCCGAGGACACCTTCAGGCCGGTCGCGAGGCGGTTCTGCGTCGTCGAGGTGAGGGCGGCGGTGTCCTGCAGCGAGAGCAGGTTCTGGCGGGTGGCGGCGGAAAGGGTGACGCTGGAAGACATGAGGGGCTACCCGTTGGAAGCGCATGCCTAACCGGCATTAAGGTTAATTCAGCACGAACGGGTTTCCGGCAGGTTAACGTCGCGTTTTTCCTGGCGAATTTCTTCGTCCCGGAACGCGAAGACGGCCGGAGCGGGGCTCCGGCCGTCTTCGCGTTCCGATTGAGGACAGTGTTCGCCCGCGCCGAGAGCGCGGGCGAACTTCAAGGATCAGCGGAGGAGCTGGAGCACGCTCTGCTGCGCCTGGTTGGCCAGCGACAGGGCCGAGATGCCCAGCGACTGGCGGGTCGAGAGCGCCTGGGAGTTGGCCGCCTCCTGGTTGAGGTCGGCGTTCGTCAGGTTGGCCGCACCCGTGTCGAGCACGTTGATCAGGTTCTTCGAGAAGGTCTGACGGTTCTGCACGACCGAGAGGTTCGAGCCGAAGGTGGAGCTCGCCGCCCGCAGGGTGTCCGTGGCGCTGCCCAGCGTGGTCAGCGTCGTCTTGATGTCGGCATCGAGCAGGAAGTTGCCGGTGCCGTTGGTGCCCGCGGTGATCGACGTGAGGCCGAGGCCGTCCGAGGTCAGATCCTGGCCCTGGACGTCGAGGTTGGCGGTGTCCTTCTCGTTGAAGGCGATGTGCAGCTTGTTGCTGCTGTCGCCGTTCGAGATCAGGTTGACGCCGTTGAAGCTCGAGTCCTTCGACAGCTGCGTGATCTGCGTCAGCAGGCTGTTGTACTGGTCGGCGAGCTTCTTGCGGCTCTCGACGCCGGAGACCGTGAGCTCGCTGGCCTGGGCGACCGTCGGCCGGGTGGTGGCGTCGCCGAGATCGGGCGCCGTGCCGGTGCCGGCGGTGAAGCCGAGCAACGTCTGGCTCGCGGTGTCGGCGAACTCGACGTCGGAGCTGGCGTTCAGGACGATCTTCTCGCCGGTCTTGTCCTTCGAGAACATCTTGCTGCCGGCCTCGGTGTTGAGGGCGGAGATGGCGTCGTCGATGGTCGTGCCGTCGGCGATCGTCACGGACTTGGCGGTGCCGTTGACGTAGAAGTTGACGTCGCCGCCGGTCGTCGCATCGAAGTCGGCCGTGGCGGTGCCGGTGGTGGTGATCTGGGTCGAGAGCGCTTGGTTCGCCGTGGACTTGGCCGAGTCGATCAGCTTCGAGATCGAGGTGATGCCCTGGTTGGCCGCCTGGATCGCCTGGACGCCGTTCGAGATCGAGTCGAGCAGGCCGCCGAGGTCGGCCGAACGGTTGGACAGGGACTGGGCGGTGAAGAAGTTGACCGGGCTGTCGAGCGCCGAGGACACCTTCAGGCCCGTGGCGAGGCGGTTCTGGGTGGTCGAGGTGAGCGAGGCGGTGTCCTGCAGCGAGAGCAGGTTCTGGCGGGTGGCGGCGGAAAGGGTGATGCCGGAGGACATGGGGGCGATCCTATTGGGTCTCGAAGCCGTCGTTTTGGCGGCTCCCCGACATTTCACCCCGCGCCTTGCCGAGACCTTAATCCGATCGACGGTTTCGCCCCGTATTAGCCGGTTCAAGCCAAGTCGAGCCGCAACACTTGCCGCGATAGTTAACGAAGCTTCGAGACTTTCCTCTTCCCTCGATCGATCAAGGAACTCCTAACCATGCCGCTCCGCATCGAACTGAAGCCCAACGAACGGCTGATCATCAACGGCGCGGTGATCCGCAACGGCGACCGGCGGTCGGTGTTCATGATCGAGAACCAGTGCAAGTTCCTGCGCGAGAGCGAGATCATCTTCGAGGCGGAGGCCGACACCGCCGCCAAGCGCCTGTGCGTGACGCTCCAGCTGATCTACCTCGCCGACAACCCGGCCGAGGCCGACGACCTGTTCGTGCGGCAGGCCAACGCGCTGATGGAGGCCGCCCCCAGCATGGCCCCCTACATCCTGGCGATCCAGGACGAGCTGTCGGCGCAGCAATACCACCGCGCGGTCAAGCGCGGTCGCGACCTCGTCGCCTACGAGCGCAGCCTGCAGGAGCATCTGGCGAAGCCGCAGGAATAGCGCGCTTCCGCCCTTACATACTTTGCGGCGTCACGAGCCGGCTCACGGCATGCTCCCGCCCCCTCAAAGGCGGGAGTGAGACGTCGATGACGGCGGCGGCGGAGACGTGGATCGAGGTCCGGGCGGTGGAGCGGACCATGGACCCGACGAGCGGCAGCGACCGCGTGCGGGTGCGCTTCGAGTACGGATCGCAGGGCGGCCTCCTGTGCGAGTGGGCGATCTGGCTGCCCGCAGAAGAGGGCGGGTCTGAGGGCGGGTTCGACGCCGCGATCCGCCTCGCCCGGGAGGAGTTGCAGCGGATCAGTTCCCTCGTGGCGCTCGGCGACCGTGTCGGGCAACCGTAGAGACCGGCCGGCGCGCAGCGTGTTCGGCAATGCCTGTGGGCCGCTTGAGACGCGATCGAGCCCCTCCATTGCCGAAACCACGACCTCAATATAGATTTCACGCAAAGTCGGATCTTGCTAGCTCCGATTGTTACCTATGTTGACGCCTCCTCGCCTGCCCGCGCATCCGACGAGGCCTGTCGAGGCGTGATCGTGCGATGTCGCAACCGAGCCCTTCCCCAGAACGATTGTCCGAAGTGTCCCGGCTGGCCGGGGAGCTGGCCGACCAGATCCTGTCGGAGAGCCTGCTCGGGGCCCCCTCGGCCGCCAAGGTGACGGCGCTCGGCGAGGCGGTCCACCTGCTGGAGGATTGCCGCCACCCGGTCCCGGACCTCGTGACCGACGTGCTGAGCCGGCTCCAAGTCGAAGCGGACGATGCCGAACCGGACGCGCCCGCCGACGGGCACGACGCGGCGCAGCCGCCGCCCGGCCGCAGCCGGTTCATCCCGCGCTTCTTCCGCCCCCGGCGCGGCCCCTAACCCAGACGCGCCTGCACGAGGCGGAACGCCGCCATGCCGACCAGCATCGCCGGCACGAACACGAAGATCGGCGGCGCCCCCGTCGCGAGTGCAGCCACCGCCGGGCCGGGGCAGAGGCCCGACAGCCCCCAGCCGATGCCGAACAGGGCCGCCCCGCCGAGCAGCGGCGCGTCGATCCGGCGGTTCGTCGGCAGGTCGAAGCGGGCGTCGAGCGCCGGGCGCGGCAGGCGCCGGGCCAGCGCGAAGCCCGCGAGCGCCACGCTCACGGCGCCGCCGAGCACGAACATCAGGGTCGGGTCCCAGGCCCCCGTCACGTCGAGAAAGCCCTGGACGCGGGCCGGGTCGAGCATGCCCGACAGCGACAGGCCGAGGCCGAAGACGACGCCCATGGCAAGCGCGGCGGTCAGACGCGCGATCATGGTGCGAACCCGCGCAGGGCCGCGACCGTCAGCATGCCCGCAACGAGGAAGGTGAGCACCGCCGCGAGCGAACGCGGCGAGAGTCGGGCGAGGCCCGCGACGCCGTGGCCGCTGGTGCAGCCGGAGCCCATCCGCGTGCCGAAGCCGACGAGCAGGCCCGCCAGCGCCAGCACGGGCAGCGAGGCGACGAAGCGCATCTCCGGCCACGCCCCGGCGAGCCATGCGAACACGGCCGGCCCGGCGATCAGACCGGCGACGAAGGCGAGGTCGGTCAGCCGCCGCTCGCCGCGATCCTGCCCGAGCCCGGCCACCAGCCCGCTGATCCCGGCGATGCGCCCGTTGAGCAGCATCAACCCGGCAACCGACAGCCCGATCAGGGCGCCGCCGGTAAGGCCGGCGAGATAAGGGTGCATCGTCGTCTCCTCTCGTTTCGAGGCTTCGAAGCCTTACGCCCCATCCCATCCAATCCCCTCATCCTGAGGTGCGGAGCGTAGCGAAGCCTCGAAGGAGGGCTCCAGAAGTCTCAGCGATCCCTGGCGCCCTCCTTCGAGGCCGCTGCGCGGCACCTCAGGATGAGGGGGTGGGTAGGAAGGGCCGCCGGCTCGACTGGTTCCTCACTGCTCGTTGGCGTCGAGCCAGTGCACGGCACCCGACAGGTCGAAGCCGTGGCGAGCGCCGAGTTCGGAAACATCGTCGCGGCGCAGGCGCCCGGCCAGCACCTCGCCGAGCGCCCACAGGGTCAGCGAGCGCGTGCCGCTGCGGCAATGGGCGACCACGGGACCGGGCGCCGCCGCGACCGCCGCGGAGAAATCCTCGACCGCCGCGCGGGTGATCGTCGGCCCGGTCACGGGGAGATCGAGATAGCCGATTCCCGCCGCCTCCGCCGCCGCGCGCTCGGTCGCGGAACCGGGCTGATCCGGCTCCTCGCCGTCCGGCCGGTTGTTGATGAGGAGCGCGACGCCCTCGCGGCCGAGCGCTGCGATCTCCTCCGGCGAGGGCTGGCCAGCCACGGAGAACTTTTGGTCGATGATCGTGCGCTTCATGGCGTCGAACCTTTGCGCCCGCGAGCGGGCCGTCCCCGGCGGGTTAGCCTGCGGAATCTTCCGGGACAAGGCTTGCCAAGCGGCCGCTCATCCATAATTATCAAGCTATAACAGAGACTTAGCGAAGATTTTGCCAGGGCAAGGAGACCGCGCGATGGAAGTCTTCCCTCACGACGGACGGAGTTGGAAGAGATTTTCCGTGCCGCGTCCGGCGGGGCGCCGGGGGCCGGAGCGGGGCGGGCCGGTCGGCGGCATGAGCCCCGGCGACGCGGTGCGGTTCGCCCGGCTCGACCTCGCCGAGACGCTTGGCATCTGGCGCAACGCCACCGGCCGGGTCGTCGGCATCCACCCGTCCGAGGGCGAGGCGGCCACGGTCGATGTCGAGTTCGAGGGCCACGAGATCCTTCAGGCCTACCTGCCGGCGATGTTCCGGCGGGTGAACTAGACAATCGTCCTGGATATGAAATCCAGGACGATTGTCCAAGTTGTTGTGCCGCATCGGCTTTTTTCCGAAAGCCGGTACCCACCTTTCGGGCCAATGCTCTAGGACCGCCTCCCGCATGACCATCGGCACCATCGAGGCCCGCGCGGGCCTTGCCCAGCCGCCCTTGCGCGCCACCCATCGGGGCACGGCCGAGGCGGAGGTCTGGCGCGAATTGCGGGCCGAATCCGAGGCCGCGCTGATCGAGGAGCCGCTCTATGCCGGGCTGATCCAGGCGACCGTGCTCGACCAGCGCGGGCTCTCGGGGGCGCTGGCCTATCGCCTCGCCCACCGGCTCGGCGACGGCGACCTGTCGCGGCTGACCGTGCGCGACCTCTGCCTCTCGGCGTTCGAGGCCGATCCGCACCTCTCGGTCCAGGCCGTGCGCGACCTCGTCGCGATCCGCGAGCGCGACCCGACCTGTCGGCGCTATCTCGACCCGTTCCTGTTCTACAAGGGCTTCGCCGCCCTCGAAGCCTACCGGGTCGCCCACTGGCTGTGGGAGCAGGGCCGGGCGACGCTGGCGCTCCATCTCCAGAGCCGCATCTCGGAGGTGTTCGGCTGCGACATCCATCCGGCGGCGCGGATCGGCTCGGGCGTGTTCATCGACCACGCCACCGGCGTCGTCATCGGCGAAACCACGGTGGTGGCCGACGACGTGTCGATCCTCCAATCCGTCACGCTCGGCGGCAACGGCAAGGAGAGCGGCGACCGCCACCCGAAGATCGCCCGCGGGGTGCTGCTCAGCGTCGGCGCCAAGGTGCTCGGCAACATCCGCGTCGGCGAGGGCGCGAAGGTCGCCGCCGCCGCGGTCGTCCTGCACGAGGTGCCGGCCCACACCACGGTGGCGGGCGTGCCGGCCCGCGTCGTCTCGCGTCTCGCCATCGACGACAACCCGGCGCAGAGCATGGACCAGTCCTTCGTCGGCTACGGGGACGGCATCTGAGCCGCCGTGGCCGGACCGTCGGCGGCGGCGCACGCCTCCATCGGGCTTAGGCCCCCAAAAATCCTTGCCAAGACGAGCTGGCATTCTGGATTATGCAGGAGATCATTCTCCTTTGCGACGCTTTTGTAGAACGTATTATTGCTTATATGACACTTCGTAGGAAACACATTTACGAATGCCCGTAAATTGAGAAAACCTTTCTATTGACCCGAATCACCGCTGGCCCCTAGCTTCCCGACATTCCGCAAGACCAAGACAAGCACAGGCAGCGGAACAACTAAATTTCTCAATCCAGGCCGGGCACGCCCAAGACCAGCGCGGCGGCGATGCGGAGCTTTGTCCGCGTCGCAGCGTCGATGCGGCCCATCCCAAAGACGACAACGGAGACGACGACAGATGAGTGGACCGGGCCTGAGCGTGAGCGCCTCCGCCGCGCGCAACCTAGCGACCGCGACCGTCACCTCGGTCCAGAACGTCGCCAACACCCCCCGCTTCCTGCTGCGGCTCCTGCCCTTCGTCGACGTCGCGGGCGGCGTCTACCGCGTCAACCGCCGCGCCGTGGTGCTGGCCAAGTCCGGCCGGGTCGAACTGGCCCACGACGACGGCGCCCGCTCGGTCCGCGCCGCTTCGCTGCGCGCGGTGCCGCTGTTCAGCCGCTTGGGCGACGCCGAACTCTCGGCGCTGGCCCAGAAATTCAAGGAGAGCCGGCACAAGGCCGGCGAGACCATCGCCGAGGAGGGCTCGACCGGCCGCAGCCTCGTCGTGGTCACCGAGGGCACCGTCGAGCTGACCCTGTCGGGCCCCTACAAGGGGCGCCTGCGCCAGGGGCTCGCTACCCGCGGCGACTATTTCGGCGAGGGCGCGCTCGTCGGCGAGGCCGGTCCCGCGCCGGCCGTGAAGGCACTCTCGGCAGTCACGCTGCTGACGCTCGATCCGGCCGCGGTCGAGGACGAGGGCATCCGCGCGCGCATCGACCAGTATCAGGAGGAGCGCGACCGCCTCAAAGGCCACACCAACTCCTACGGCGAGCAGGGCATCGAACTCCTGGCGGTCCATACCGGCGAGCCGCGCCTGCCGACCACCTTCGTCGATTACGAGATCGATCCGCGCGAGTATCACCTCTCGACGATCCAGACGATCCTCAACACCCATACCCGCGTCACCGACCTCTATTCCAACGAGATCGATCAGCTGCGCGAGCAGATCCGCCTCACGGTCGATGCCGTGAAGGAGCGCGAGGAGTGGGAGCTTCTGAACAACGCGCAGTTCGGCCTGCTCAACGAGGTCTCCGGCCGCCAGCGCATCCCGACCCGCTCCGGCCCGCCGACCCCGGACGACCTCGACGAGCTGCTGACCCTGGTGTGGAAGAAGCCGGCCTTCTTCGTGGCCCATCCCCGCGCCATCGCGGCCTTCGGCCGTGAGGCCACCCGCCGCGGCGTGCCGCCGGTCGTCGTCCACCTGTTCGGCGCCCCGTTCATCACGTGGCGCGGCGTGCCTCTGGTGCCCAGCGACAAGCTGCCGATCGACATCGATCCGGCGACGGGCGCGCAGACCACCTCGATCCTGCTGCTGCGCGTCGGCGAGGGCGAGCAGGGCGTGGTCGGCCTGCAGAAGTCGGGCGTGACCGGCGAGATCGAGCCCGGCCTGTCGGTGCGCTACATGGGCACCAACGACCACTCCATCGCCTCGCACCTCGTGACCCGCTACTTCTCGGCCGCCGTGCTGGTCGAGGACGCCATCGCCCGTCTCGATAACGTGCTGCTGGGCAACTACCATGACTACGCCTAACGCCGGGCTCGGGGGCATTTCGGCGCTCGGTCTCCCGACCGGCAGCGCGGGTGATCGGGCGCACGCCGACCTCGTCGGGCGCCTCGCCCGCGAGATCTACGGCCAGGGACAGGCGTCGAGCGCCCCGTTCCAGCCCCACCTGCCGCAGACGCCTCAAGCCCCTCAAGGCTTCGAGACCCTTCCCTCCGGTTCCGGGCAGCCTGCGCTGCCCGGCGCCACCCTCGGTACGCCCTCTGCGCCGTCGGGGGCCTTGCCGTCAGGCGTCCAACCCGACGCGTCGGCGCTCGCGGCTCGCTCGTTCGGCGCGCCGCCGGTCGGTCTGCCGGGCCTCTCCGGCCCGTCGCACGCCAACCCCATCGGCTCGACGCCCGCGCCTGCGAGCGCGAATGTTTTCGATGTGGCGGGGATCCCCTCGGTGCACCCGCTCCCGAACCAGAACCGGTTTCCGGAGTACTTCGTGCCGAGCGTGCCCGACGTGGCGGCGGCGATTCCCGGCGGGCACGACCTGCACCGTCAGGTCGCAGCCGACCATCCGCGTGCCAACGGCTTCGCCCACGCGCTCGCGCCGCATCTCGTGCCCGCCGCTCCGGGCAAGGGCGGCAAGGACGAGGCGCAGGAACACTTCGCCCAGCATGGGCACCTGCCGCATCCGAGCGTGCCGGCGCCCGACAACACGGGCGACTACTACTTCCTGAGCCCGGCCCCGCCGCCGGCCCGTAAGGCGAAGGGCCACGCCCAGCCGCGGGTCGAGCCCGCGCGCCATCACGGCCCCGCCCCGCGGGTGACCTCGCACGGGTCGGTGCCGGCGGGCGCGCCGTTCGATGTCGAGCACGTCCGCAAGGACTTTCCGGCGCTGCACCAGAGCGTGAACGGGCACCGCCTCGTCTGGCTCGACAACGCGGCCACCACCCACAAGCCGCAGAGCGTGATCGACGCGACCTCCGAGTTCTACGGTCGTCACAACTCGAACATCCACCGGGCCGCACACACGCTGGCGGCGCGCTCCACCGACCTGTTCGAGGGCGGGCGCGAGAAGACCCGGCGCTTCCTCAACGCGCCGTCGAAGGACGACATCGTCTTCCTGCGCGGCACCACGGAGGCGATCAACCTCGTGGCCAATTCCTACGGCCGCGCCAATATCGGGCCGGGCGACGAGATCATCGTCTCGACGATCGAGCACCACGCCAACATCGTGCCCTGGCAATTGCTGGCGCAACAGACCGGCGCGACGATCCGGGTGATCCCGGTCGATGATCGCGGCGACATCATCTTCGAGCAATACGCGGCGCTGCTCTCGGGCCGCACCAAGATCGTCTCGGTGACGCATGTCGCCAACGCGCTCGGCACGGTGAACCCGATCCAGGAGATCATCGCGCTGGCGCATGCCTACGGCGTGCCGGTGCTGGTCGATGCCGCGCAATCGACGCCGCACATCCCGATCGACGTGCAGGCGCTCGATGCCGACTTCCTGGTGTTTTCCGGCCACAAGGTGTTCGGACCGACCGGCATCGGCGCGCTCTACGGAAAGAAACACCTCTTGGAGGCGATGCCGCCGTGGCAGGGCGGCGGCCACATGATCGAGGACGTTACGTTCTCGAAGACCGTCTACAAGGGCGCCCCGGAAAAGTTCGAGGCGGGCACGCCCGACATCGCCGGCGCGGTCGGCCTCGGCGCGGCGCTCGACTATCTCGAGAGCGTGGGGCTGCCGGCGATCTCGGCCTACGAGCACGACCTCTTGGAGTATGCCCAAGAGGGCTTGGCCGACATCAAGGGCCTGCGCCTGATCGGCACCGCCCGCCACAAGGCGAGCGTGATGTCCTTCACGGTCGATGGCGTGACGAACGAGACGGTCGCCCACCACCTCGACGCCCACGGCATCGCGGTGCGCTCCGGCCACCACTGCGCCCTGCCGGCGCTCCGCCGCTTCGGCGTCGATCAGTCGGTGCGCGCCTCGCTCGCCTTCTACAACACCCGCGAGGACGTGGACGTGTTCCTGAAAGGCCTGCGGACCCTGCCGCGGCACTGAGGGCGCGATCACGCGAGACGAAGCGGCCCCCATGGCAACCCCGTGGGGGCCGCTTCGCGTTTTAGCCCCGCTTGAGCCGTCGCCAGGGCACGGCCTATGCAGTGAAGCGCAGCGGAGCCGGACCAGCATGAACGCGCCGACGAAGGTCGCCTCGGAGCCCGCGCCGTTCTGGTCGGCGCTGTTCACCGACCGGCGCATCGCCCCTGCGCTCGGGCTCGGCTTCACCTCCGGCATCCCTTTCCTACTGGTCTACGGGACGCAATCGGCGTGGCTGTCGGACATCGGCATCTCGATCGCGACGATCGGGCTGCTCAGCGAGATGACGCTCGCCTACAAGTTCAAGTTCGTCTGGGCGCCCTTCCTCGACCGCTACGACCCGCCGGGGCTCGGCCGCTGGCTCGGGCGCCGCCGCGGCTGGATCGTGGTGGCGCAGCTCGGCGTCATGGCGATGCTGGCCGGCATCGCCTTCGGCGACCCGGCGCACTGGCTCGGCTGGACCATCGCCTTCTCGGTGGCGCTCGGATTTGCCGGCGCGACCCTCGACCTCGTCATCGACGGCTGGCGCATCACCAGCGTGCGCCCGCCCGAGAAGCAGGCGGTGCTCTCCTCGTGGACCGAGATCGGCTGGCGCATCGGCAACCTCGCGGCGGGCGCGGGCGCCCTGGTCCTGGCGGACCGGATCGGCTGGCGCGGCGCCTATCTCGGCATGGGCGCCCTGATGCTGGTCGGCATGGTCGCCGCCGTCTTCGCGCCCGAGCCGGATTCGGACCGGACGCCTCATCCGCCGCGCGCCGGCTTCCTCGACACGGTCTGGAGCCCGATCCGCGACCTGTGGCGGCGGCTGGGACCCATGGCGCCCGCGATCCTGCTGCTCGTCGCGGGCTTCCGCATGCCGGGCTACGTGGCGAACGCCATGGCGGTGCCGCTGTTCAAACACCAGGGTTTTTCCAACACCGACATCGCCACGGTCACCAAGCTGTTCGGCTTCTGGATCGGGCTCGGCGGGACGTTCCTGGCCGGCGCGCTGATCCCGCGCATCGGCCTGCTGACGAGCCTGCTCGTCGGCACGGTGGCGGCCTCGGCCTCGCATCTGAGCCTCGCCTACCTCGCGGCGCATGGCGGCGACGGCGGCACGGCGTTCTGGACCTTCGCGATCACGGTGGGCATCGACGGGTTCGCCTACGCCTTCGCCTCGGTGGTGCTGATCACCTACATGTCGACGCTGGCCTCCACCGAGCACGCCGCGAGCCAGTTCGGGCTGCTCACCTCGCTCTGCGCCTTCCCCGGCAGCATCCTGGCCGGGTTTTCCGGCTTCATCGTCGAGCGGACGGGGTTTTCGTGGTTCTTCGTCCTCACCTCGCTGATCGGCGTGCCGGTGGCTCTGCTCGCCGTCTACGTCTGGGCCAAAGTCGGCCTCTCCGACGAGACGCCGCCGTCCGCAGGGCACTGAGCGGACGGAAAGATTCGCCGCCCGCGCCGTTCTCCTGACGCATGAGGGGGGACGGGCTTGGTAGGACGGCGAATCCGGCGCTGGCGCGACGACGATCCCGAGACGCACGGGCCCAAGCCCGAGGCCCTGCCGATCTGTCCGCTTTGCGAGCGACCGATTCCGCGGCACGCCCGCCAGAGCCTCCACCATCTCACGCCGAAGCTGAAGGGCGGGGCCCGCGGGGCGACCGTGCGGCTGCACCAGATCTGCCATTCGGCGATCCACGCCCGCTACAGCGAGGCCGAGATCGCAAGGCGGCTCGCCGAGGTCGAGGCGCTGCGGGCCGATCCCGAGATCGCCCGCTTCCTCGAATGGGTGCGGGACAAGCCCGACGATTTTCACGCACCGACGCGCCAGACGCGGGAGCGCCGCGGCGAGGGCCGGGCGCGGCGGTAGCGGACTCGTTAACCGATCCACAAGCTTTCCCCCGGCCGTCGAGGCCGGATTAACCGCGGGACCCCAGGGTCGGGCTTCATCGCCCGGCTCAGGAGGCCCGGATTCCCATGGCTGGCGCCACGCAACCCCTTCGCCCGCACCCCGAGGAATCCGCCCGGCTCGCCTGGGTCGATGTCGCCAAGGGCCTGTGCATCCTCCTCGTCGTGACGATGCACTCGACGCTCGGCACCGGCGAGGTGCTCGGCGGCGAGGGCTTCCTGCACACCCTCGTGGCCTTCGCCAAGCCGTTCCGCATCCCGGACTTCTTCCTGCTCTCGGGGCTGTTCCTCGGCCGCGTGATCGACCGCGACTGGCGCCTGTTCGCCGACCGGCGCGTGGTCCACTTCGTTTACTTCTACGTCCTGTGGGTGCTGATCCAGTCGGTGTTCAAGGCCGGGCTCATCACCGCCGACGCGGTCGGCGCCGAGGGCAAGCTCGCGGCCTTCGGCTGGCATCTCGCCGAGGCCGTAGTGGTGCCGTACTCGACGCTGTGGTTCGTCTACCTGCTCGCCGTGTTCTCGGTGGTGACGAAGCTGCTGCACCGCCGGGTGCCGCCGCTCGTCACCCTGGCGGTGGCGGCCGGGCTGCAGATGCTGCCGCCCATGGGGCTTCCGCTCCTGCTGGAAGAGTTCTGCGGCCGCTACGTCTACTTCTTCGGCGGCTACCTCTTCGCCGAGTGGATCTTTGGGTTCGCCGACCGGGTGCGGGCGCGCGCCGGCCTCGCGCTCGTCGGCCTCGCCGTCTGGGCGGTGGTGGAGGCGGTGCTGGTGTTCACGCCCACCGGCATGCCCGAGCACCCTTCCGTCGCCGGGCTGCCGGGGGTGAGCCTCGCGCTCGGCACGGTCGGGGCGCTCGCCATCGTGGCCTTCGCCAGCCTGATGACGCGGGCGGGCGGGCCGGTCACGGCGGCGTTGCGCGCCTGCGGTCGCAATTCCATCGTGATCTATCTCGGTTTCTTCCTGCCGATGGCGCTGACCCGCACGCTGATCGCCAAGGGGGCCGAGAAGTCGGGGATCGCCCTCGATATCGGGCTCGCCAGCCTGATCGTCACGGTCGTCGCCGTCACCGTGCCGCTGGCCTTCGAGCGGCTGGTGCGGGGCACGCGGGCGGACTTCCTGTTCCGGCGCCCGGCCGCGTTCCACATCGTGCCGGAGCCGGCCAAGCCCCGGCGCGCCGCGCCCGGCCTGCGCCCGGAACCCGCCCCCGCCCCGTGAGGGTTTCCCCGCCCGGAAGGCCCGGCGATCCGGGCGATCACGGAGCGGCGGGACGATGGCGAACGAGCGCAGCGGCGTGGACGGCGATCCGGGCGGCGACCCCGCCGCGGTGGTCCTGAGGGAGCCGCGCGACCGCGCCTACTGGGCGCGCCGCTTCGAGGTGCCGGTGGAGCAGGTCCAGGCGGCGGTCGAGGCGGTCGGCTCCGATCCGGCGCAGGTCGCCGCCCATCTCGGCAAGCCCTGGCCCTACGAGGCGAGCGGCATTGTTTGAGGATCAGAGCATCGGCCCGAAAGGTGGGAACCGGCTTTCGGAAAAAGCCGATGCGGCACAGCAAGTTAAAGAATCGTCCTGGATCATGTCCAGGACGATTCTCTAGTCGGCGGAGGCCGAGCGGCGGGCGCCGCGGCGGCTGGCGAAGATGCCGGGCGCCGTGCCCGGCACGACGACGATGCGCCTCACCTCGCCGCGCAGATAGGCCCGCAGGAAGCGGTCGTACTGCTTGAACACGACGCAGCCGTTCGAGGCGCCGCTCGGCCCCAGCATGTAGGTGTGGGCCAGGATGCCGTCGCGCCCGTGGATCGCCGCCGAGCCGCCGACCGGGTTGAGGCGGATCGCCCGCACGCCGTGGAACGGCGCCTCGCGCTCGCGCAGGTCGTAGACGCCGGGCGGCGTCGCGCCGCGCATGCGCAGGTGGACGTAATCGGGATTGTCCTGCGCGACGCCGAGGCCCGAATGGGCCTCCAGCACCTCGCCGCTCGGCAGCGTCACCGTCGCCGCGCTGATGTCGTAGACCGCGACCCCCGGCTCGGCCACCGGCCCCGGCACGAGCCGGCGGCGCGCGGCCGATTCCGCCGCCCCGCCGTCCTGCCCGGCATAGGCCATCGCCGTGTTCGCAGACGCGGGTTGCGACGGCGTGGAGGCGCCGCCGAACAGCTTTTCGAAGAACGAGCGGTCGTCGGTGACGGCGGCGCTGAACACCTGACGGGTCGATTCCCGCGCCTGCCGCGTACCCGCGCGCGGGTTCGGCGTCGCGAGGCGGGCGACCTGTTCCCGCGGCTCGTAGCGGAACTCCGCCGGGCGGCGCACCGGCAGCGGCACCGTGAGGGCGAGGCGGGCGGCGGGACGCGCGACTGGGGCGGGCGCCTCGGCCGGGGCGGCGATGTCGGGGG
This sequence comes from Methylorubrum subtropicum, assembly GCF_038442325.1. Lineage (NCBI taxonomy): Bacteria > Pseudomonadati > Pseudomonadota > Alphaproteobacteria > Hyphomicrobiales > Methylobacteriaceae > Methylorubrum > Methylorubrum subtropicum. Next base: position 76,249 of record NZ_JBBXMW010000005.1, read on the forward strand.
CGAGTTCGGCGACCTGCGGCGCGGGCGCGACCGGCTCAGGCGGCCGGAAGGCGGTGTCGAGGGAGGCCGACAGCGTGGTGCGCGGCGCGAAGCCGGGTGCGTCGAGGGTCGGGTTGGGATCGAGCATCCAGGCGAGGTCGGCGGCCGGCAATGCCTCGCTCGCCTCGGGCGTCTCGGCGGCGGCCTGGAGCGTCGCGGTCTCGGTCGGGGCGGGCGCCTCCCGCTGCCGCAGCAGGCCGGCGAGCGCGAGGCCGCTCAGCGCGGTGACGGCGAGGACCGCGAGGCCGGGCCGGCGCCGGGGGCGGCGGACGGGCCGGGCGGACTGGCCCTGGACGAGCGCGGCGATGTCCATGCGGGGTACTCGGCAACGCGGGGGTCCCACACGGCCGCCCGCCCTCCCCCGCGGACGCGCGGGTGAGGCCCGGGAGGGCTTCGCCGTTAGGAAAGGGATAACCTTAAGCCTTCGTCATTGAACGGGATTTTGGTTAATGGCAGCTAAAAGCCCGGTGGTTTTCGCCTCGCAACCGGGCCCGGAGCCGGCCGTCGTTCGGATTTGCGCCCTCCGGCGAGGTTGCAAGGTCGGCCCTCGAATTTCATCCGCTCCGATGCGTGCGTCGCGGCACGTCACGCCGGGCAAGCGGTACCTATATTCGACTTACGCAAGACGAAACGATGTCGGATGGTCCGGCATCACTGCGTAAGGAGTTTCGCGATCACCATGAAGACCCGTATTGCCGCCGCCGTCGCCGCGATTGTTCTCGGCGTTGCTGCTCCGGCCTCGTCCGCCCTGGCTTTCGATGCCGGCGCCCCGAAGGGACGCTACACCTCGACCCTTCCCTACGACGTGACGACCACGGGCTCGATCAACGGCTCCGATGGCCCCCTCTACGACCGCTGCCCGATGAGCTCGGCGGCGGAGGGCAACGCCAACCAGCAGCACTTCCCGACCAAGCAGTACGGTCAGGTCTCCGGCGGCTACCGCTGCTGATCGCCGCCTCGGGAATGGGAGATCACATGATGAAGGCGTTTTCCTACGGCATGATCGGCGTGTTCGCCTGCGGCGTGGCGATGACGGTGATCGGCTCGGCCAACGTGCTGCTCGGCTCGTAACGACCGAGCCGTAAATCTTGAGAGTTTCGAACGGCGGGGCGCGAGCCCCGCCGTTTTCGTTCGTGCCGCAACCGGGCCCGCCGCGACCGGGCTCGGGTGTCGCCGCACGCCGAACCGGTCATGCGAGCGTGATCGGCGTTTCACATGCCTGTCACGAGCCGCTGTTTTAGCAAAGCCTGAACAAAAAGCGTCCCGCTTGAGCGATGCACGACGCCGTCATGCGCGGCCGATCATCCGGGACGTCATACGAAATCTGGCGGACTTCGAGGCTGCACGACGACCGGACCGAATAATTGGCCGGCTCATCTTGCCGTCTTCAGAGGGGGATGACGCTCGTGCGTACCTATGAGATCCAGGGCTCGGGAGCGACCTCGCCGGTCAACGGCACCAGCGTGACGACGAGCGGCGTCGTCACCGCGGTCGATTCGAACGGCTTCTACATCCAGGACCCGACCGGCGACGGCAACGCCGCCACATCGGACGGGCTGTTCGTCTTCACCCGCACGGCCCCCGCGGTCACGGTCGGCCAGCTCGTGGAGGCCACCGGGCTCGTCGGCGAGTTCCTGCCGAGCGGGGCGGCGCGCGGCAGCCTCACGACGACGCAGCTCTCCGCCACCGTCGCGGGTTCGGTGCAGGTGCTGGCCCAGGCCGAGCAAGCCCCCGACATCGCCCCCGTCCAGATCGGCGGCGCGGGCGGACTGCTGCCGCCAACCGAGAACCTCACGGACGGCGTCGCCTTCTTCGAGAGCCTGGAGGGCATGCTGGTGACCGTGAAGGCGCCCGTCGCCACCGGCCCGACCAGCAGCTTCGGCGAAATCTTCACGATCGTGGACGACGGCGACGCCGCCAACGGCGCGAGCGCGACCGGATTGACCCCGCGGGGCAACCTCCTGACCGATCTCGGCAGCCTAAGCTTCGGCGACACCGACGCGGCAGGCGGCGACTTCAACCCCGAGCGCATCCAGATCGACGACGATTCCGGCCTGCTGCGCGGCTTCACCACGCCCGCCGTCGATGTCGGCGCCCGGCTTTCCGACGTGACCGGCATCGTCACCTACGAGTTCGGCACCTATCAGGTCAGCGCGACGCAGGCCTACACGGTCGCCGAGCCGAGCCCGCTGACGCGCGAGGACGGCACCCTGTTCGGCTCCGCCAGCCGTCTGCTGGTCGCGAGCTACAACGCCGAGAACCTCGACCCGAGCGACGGCGCCGCCCGGTTCGAGCGCGTCGCCTCCGAGATCCTCGGCGCGCTCAACGCCGCCGACATCGTCGCGCTCCAAGAGGTGCAGGACGGCAACGGCCCGACGAACGACGGGCTGACCAGCGCCGCCGCGACCCTCCAGGCGCTGGTGGACGCCCTCAACGCGGCGGCACCCGCGGGCGTGACCTACGCCTTCATCGACAACCCGTTCATCGGCGACGGTACCAACGGCGGCCAGCCGGGCGGCAACATCCGCACCGCCTTCGTCTACCGCACCGACCGAGTCAGCCTCGTCGAGGATTCCCTGCGCACGATCGGCGCCGACGGCGCCCCGCTGACCGCCGCCGACGCGAGCCAGCAGACCGACGTCCAAAACCCCTTCTTCGGCTCGCGTCCGCCGCTCGCCGCCGACTTCACCTTCAACGGTCAGACCGTGACGGTGGTGAACAACCACTTCACCTCGAAGGGCGGCAGCGCGCCCCTGCTCGGCTCAGACCAACCGCCCTTCAACGCGGGCGAGGTGCAGCGCGCCGCCCAAGCCCAGGCCGTCAACGGCTTCGTCGATCGCCTGCTGGCGCGGGACGCAGGTGCCAAGGTGATGGTCGTGGGCGACCTCAACGAGTTCCCCGGCGAGCAGCCGCTGAGCGTCCTGAAGGGCGAGGCGAGCCTCACCGACTATTCCGTGCCGGGCAGCGACCCGATCGATGCCACGGCCACCTACACGCCGGGCGGCACCGCGATCCTGTCCGACCTCATGGACTCGCTGCCTGAGGCCGAGCGCTACGACTACGTCTTTGAAGGCAACTCCCAGACGCTGGACCACGTCCTGGTCACCGGCGGCCTGCGGCAGGGAGCGGAGTTCGACATCGTGCACATCAACGCCGAATTCGCCGACCAGACCAGCGACCACGATCCGCTGCTGGCGAGCCTCGTCGTCCCCGCCGCCGCGGTGAACGGCGTCGCGATCCTCGAAGAGGGCGACTCGACGCTGACCGGCTCGACCACGACGCCCGTCGCGACCGACGGCCTCGCCACCCGCCTGCTCGGCACCTACGCCACCGGTTCGGGCTCGGGCTCGGCCGAGGTCGTCGCCTTCGAGGCCGCGAGCGACCGCATGTTCGTGATGAACAACATCACCGACCGGGTCGAGATCGTGAATCTCGCCGACCCGACCGCGCCGGCCAAGATCGGCGAGATCGACGTGGCGACGCTGGTTGCGGGCTATACCTCTGAGAGCGGCATGAACTCCATCGCGGTCGCCAACGGCGTGCTCGCGGTCGCGATCGAGGCGCCGGTGAAGTCCGATCCGGGCACGGTGGCGCTGTTCTCGACCGCCACGGGCCAGCTCATCAAGACGCTGACCGTCGGCTCGCTGCCCGACATGCTGACCTTCACCCCCGACGGCACCAAGCTGCTGGTCGCCAACGAGGGCGAGAACCCCGGCGCGGGCGAGGTGGACTCGGCGGGCTCGGTCTCGCTGATCGACCTGTCGCAGGGCGCGGCCAACGCCACCGTCGCGACCACCGGTTTCGGGGCGCTCGACGGCTCGGAGGAGGGCTTACGCGCGGCGGGCGTGCGCCTCTTCGAAGGCCTCTCGGCCTCGCAGGGCCTGGAGCCCGAATACATCGACGTCTCGGCCGACGGCACCCGCGCCTACGTGACGCTTCAGGAGAACAACGCGGTCGCGACCTACGACATCACCGGCGCCAGCCCAGTCCTGCTCTCGATCCTGCCGCTCGGCACCGTGGACCACGCGCTCGCCGGCAACGAGGGCGACTTCTCCGACCGTGACGGGCCCGGCACCGGATCGAGCAGCCAGGGCAAGATCAACATCGTCACCGCCCCGATCAAGGGCCTCTTGATGCCCGACGCGGTCTCGACCTGGACGGTCGGGGGCGTCACCTACTTCGCCACCGCCAACGAGGGCGATTCGCGGGTCGACGGCTCGGACGAGTCGCGCCTCTCCGCCCTCGACCTCAACGACGCGGTGTTCGGCAGCCAGGAGGCCGCGCTCAAGAGCGAGGACTATGCCGGCCGTCTCACCGTCTCGAACATCGACGGCGACACCGACCCGACGCAGGCCGGCGTGGAGGAGATCGTCACCTTCGGCGGGCGCGGGATGTCGATCTTCCGCCAGAACGCCGACGGCACCATCACCAAGGTGTCCGACACCGGCGGCGAATTCGAGAAGATCATCGCCGCGCTGCCGGAGGCCGGCACGGTGTTCAACCAGAACGGCGAGCAGACCCCGAGCTTCGACACCCGCTCGGACAACAAGGCGGGCGAGCCCGAGGGCATCGACGTCGCGACCATCGGCGACAAGACCTACGCCTTCGTCGGCCTGGAGCGCCAGGGCGGCGTGATGATCTACGACGTCACCGATCCGGCCAACCCCGCCTACGTGAAGTATCTCGCCCCCGCCGCGGGCGACAAGGCGCCGGAGATCGTCAAGTTCGTGCCGGCCGGCGAGAGCCCGACCGGGACCGGCATGCTGCTGGTCGCCAACGAGGTCAGCGGCACGGTCACGGCCTACGAAGTCGATCTGCCGGCGGCCACGCCCTACCGCCTCCAGATCCTGCACGCCTCCGACTTCGAGGCGGGGCTGAACGCCGTCGACCGCGCCGGCAACTTCGCCGCGATCGTCGATTATCTGGAAGACACCGAGGCCAACTCGATCACGCTGTCGTCGGGCGACAACTTCCTGCCGAGCCCGTTCTTCGCCGCCGGCAGCGACGCCTCGCTCAAGGAGGTCTACGAGACCGCGCTCGAGACCCATTACGGGTTGGCCGCCGGCACGCTCAACATCACGCCCGGCTTCGGCACCGCCGACATCTCGATGCTGAACATCATCGGCGTCGAGGCCTCGGCGATCGGCAACCACGAGTTCGACGCGGGCACCAGCGCGCTCGCCAACATCATGCGCCAGACCGCGGGCTTCCCCGGCGCGCAGTTCCCGTACCTGTCGGCCAACCTCGACTTCTCGGGCGACGCCAACCTGCGCGGGCTCTACACGGGCGAGATCCGGGATGCGGCCGACTATACCGGTTTCCCGCCTGCGGTCGGCGTCGGCACCGCCAACAAGAAGATCGCGCCCGCCACGATCATCGAGGAGGGCGGCGAGCGGATCGGCATCGTCGGCGCCACCACGCAGATCGTCCAGAGCCTGTCCTCGACCGGCGGCGTCAGGGTGAAGGGCCCCCAGAGCGACGACATGGCGGCGCTCGCCGCGGTGCTTCAGCCGACCATCGACGCGCTGATCGCGCAGGGCATCGACAAGATCGTCCTCGTCTCGCACCTGCAGCAGCTCGCGCTGGAGAAGGCGCTGGCGCCGCTGCTCAAGGGCGTGGACGTGATCGTGGCCGGCGGCTCGCACACGCTGATGGCCGATGCCGACGACGTCGCCCGCGGCCTCCAGCCCGGCGATACGGCGGAAGAGACCTACCCCTTCGTCACGACGAACGCCGACGGCAAGACCACGGTGATCGTCAACACGGCGAACGAGTATTCGTATGTCGGCCGCCTCGTGGTCGAGTTCGACGAGAACGGCGACATCATCGCCGACAGCCTCGATCCGAGCCTCAACGGCGCCTATGCCACGACCGACGCGGTGGTGGATGATCTCTACGCCGACCCGATCGACATCGACGGCGACGGCACGGTGGACACCGACCCCTTCGCCGACGGCACCCGCGGCGACCTCGTGCGGGACATCGCCGAGGGAGTCGGCGCAGTGATCAACGGCCAGGACGCCAACGTCTTCGGCAAGACCTCGGTCTATCTGGAAGGCCGCCGCGGCGAGGTCCGCACCGAGGAGACCAACCTCGGCAACCTCTCGGCCGACGCCAACCTCTGGTACGCCAAAAAAGCCGACGACACCGTCCTCGTCTCGATCAAGAACGGCGGCGGCATCCGTGACTCGATCGGCACGGTCAGCGCCGATCCGGCCAACCCCGCGGAGCTTCCCCCGGCGGCGAACCCCGAGGCCGGCAAGGCCGAGGGCGACGTCTCGCAGCTCGACATCGCCAACTCGCTCCGCTTCAACAACGCGCTTTCGCTCATCACCGTGACGGCGGACCAGCTCCTCGCGGTGCTGGAGCACGCGGTGGCGGCGACGGCGCCGGGCGCGACGCCCGGCCAGTTCGCCCAGATCGGCGGCATCAGCTACAGCTACGATCCCGACCTCCCCGCGGGCCAGCGCGTGGTCTCGGCCTCGCTCATCGACGAGGCCGGCAACCCGACCCGCACGCTGGTCGAGGACGGTGCGGTCGTGGCCGACGCGCCCGCCGCCATCCGCGTGGTGACGCTGAGCTTCCTCGTGACCGGCGGCGACGGCTACCCGTTCCGCGACTTCGTGGCGGCCAACCCGAGCTTCGCCGACGTGGTGGCGCTCGATGCCGCCACCGTCCCGGATGCCGGCCAGGCGGCGGACTTCGCCGCCGAGGGCACCGAGCAGGACGCCTTCGCCGAGTACCTGTCGGCCTTCTTCCGCGACAGGCCCTACGGCGAGCGCGACACCGCCCCGACCGAGGACGATCGCATCCAGAACCTCGATGTCCGCAACGACACGGTTCTGGCAGACGCGGACGCAACCGTTTCGGTCGAGCAGGGCAGCGTCGCGGCCCCCCTCTCGATCGAGCCGCCGGGCGCGGCGGGCGTGAGCTACACCGTCGCCGACCTGCCCGATTCCGGCACGCTGCGCCTCGGTGACGCGACGATCGCGGTCGGCGACACGCTGAGCGCGGCGCAGCTCGCGGCGCTCACCTACACGGTGGCCGACGACGCCCCGACCGGCCGCCAGATGCTCGGCCTCACCTACGCCGAGGGCGGCGCCGCCCGCGGCTTCGAGGTTCCGCTGCGGATCACCGCGGCGGTCTCGGCGACCTACCGCGGCACGGACGGCATCGACCGGCTCGACGGCGCGGCGGGCAACGACATTCTCCTCGGTCTGGCGGGCGACGACCTGCTGCTGGGCGGCTCCGGCCAGGATCTGCTCAATGGCGGCACCGGCCGCGACCTTCTCATCGGCGGGGCCGGCAACGACATCTACGTCGTCGACAACGCCGCCGACCGCATCGTCGAGGCGAACGGGGAAGGGGCCGACCGGGTCGCGTCGAGCGTCTCGTACGCGCTCGCGGCCGGTCAGGAGATCGAGACCCTGGCGACCACGATCGCCACCAGCCGGATCGCCCTCAACCTCACCGGCAACGAATTCGCCAACACGATCACCGGCAATGCCGGCGTGAACGTGCTGAACGGCGGCGCGGGCGCCGACATCCTGCAGGGCCTGACCGGCAACGACATCTACGTCGTCGACAACGCCGGCGACCGGGTGATCGAGGCCATCGGCGCGGGCACCGACCGCGTCGCCACGAGCGTGTCCTACACGCTCACGGCCGGTCAGGAGATCGAGGCCCTGGCGACCACGATCGCCACCGGCCGGATCGGCCTCAACCTCGTCGGCAACGAGTTCGCCAACACGATCACCGGCAATGCCGGCGTGAACGTGCTGAACGGCGGCGCGGGGGCCGACATCCTGCAGGGCCTGACCGGCGACGACATCTACGTCGTCGACAATGCGGGTGATCGGGTGATCGAGGCTGCCGGCGCGGGCACCGACCGCGTCGCCACGAGCGTCTCCTACACGCTCACGGCCGGGCAGGAGATCGAGACCCTGGCGACCACGATCGCCACCAGCCGGATCGGCCTCAACCTCGTCGGCAACGAGTTCGCCAACACGATCACCGGCAATGCCGGGGTGAACGTGCTGAACGGTGGAACGGGCGCCGACGTGCTGCAGGGTCTAACCGGCAACGACATCTACGTCGTCGACAATGCCGGTGACCGGGTGATCGAGGCTGCCGGCGCGGGCACCGACCGCGTCGCCACGAGCGTGTCCTACACGCTCATGGCCGGGCAGGAGATCGAGACCCTGGCGACCACGATCGCCACCAGCCGGATTGCCCTCAACCTCACCGGCAACGAGTTCGCCAACACGATCACGGGCAATGCCGGGGCCAACATTCTCGACGGCGGCCTCGGCAACGACGCGCTGACCGGCGGCAACGGCGCCGACACCTTCGTGTTCTCGACGGCGCTGGGCAACGGCAACGTCGATCGTCTGACCGACTTCAACGGCGCCGCCGACACGATCCGGCTCTCGGCCGAGATCTTCACGGCACTGAGCCCGGGCGCGGTGAGCGCCGACGCGTTCAAGGATGTCGGCGCGGGCGGGACGGTCGATGCGAACGACCGCATCGTCTACGACAGCCGCACCGGCGCCCTGTCCTACGACGCGGACGGCTCGGGCGCGGGGGCGGCGGTGCAGTTCGCCACGCTGACCAACAAGGCGCCCCTGACGGCGGGCGATTTCCTGGTCGCCTGACCGACCACGCGGCCGGGACGGCGGGTGCCGTCGTCCCGGCCGGCCAGTCCGGCGCGGCGCCCCTTACCGGGTGCCCGAGCCGGTGCCCGCGCCCTTCGACCCCGGCGACGATCCCGAGCCGGCGTCGTTGGCGCCGGTGCTGTTCGCCGTGCCGGACCGGCTCTTGTCGCCGGTCGTCGGGCCGCTGCCCGAGGCCCCCGGCGAGGCGCCCGATCCGGCATCGTTCGGCCCGGTGCTGTTCGCCGTGCCGGAATTGCTCGTTCCGGACGATCCCGAGCCGCCGGCGAGGGCCGGGCCGGCCGTCGCGACCAGAAGCGTGCCGGCGAGGATCGCTGCCGTCTTGCGCATGGGGTTTCCTCCTGTCGTCGTCTTGAGCGTTCGGGGGGAACCGGAGGGGCGGGGGCCTGTTCCGGATCGTCGCAGCCGAGGGGCTACCGGATCGGCCGGGTGTCGGGGGCCGCCTCGTCCCATTCGCGGTCCCGCTCTCGCAGCAGCTCGGCGCGCGTGCGGGTGGCCTGCGCCGCACGCGCGGTCTCGTCCTCGACCGCGGGGAGCGGCGGCTGCTCCGGTCGCAGCGCCCGGGCGAGGGCATCGACGAGGCGGTCGAAATCCGCGGCCGGGATTTCGAGCTCCGCCCGGAGCGCGTCGCACCGCCGCGCGGCGAGGTCGGCGCAGGTCTCGCCGGCCCGGCCGAACCGTGCGCCCGGGAGGGCGCGCAGCCGCTCGAGCCGCCGCCGGTCGGTCGCCTCCCGGTCGTGGTCCGCCCGCGCGCCCGCAACGAGCCGGGCGAGTTCGCCGAGGAGATGGTCCCGGATCGCCTCGACCCGCAGCGGGCCGATCTTGCGCACCGCCATGAGTTCGGCGGGCGAGGCGAGCGCCAGCATCGCCTGATCGGCGAAGCCCGCCTTGCGCAGCCGCGCCCGGACCGAGGCCGTCAGCAGCCCGCGGCCGTAGCCCCCGGCCGCGAGACGCTCGATCACGCCGTCGGGCAGGCCGTCGAACAGCGGCAGGCGCGCGCGGACCGCGTCGAACAGGGTGGGTTGCGGCTTCGGCATGTGGGCGGGAGCGGGTGAGGGAAACGTACCGGCGCATTCAGCCCGGAAGCGCGGGCGCTGCAAGCCGTCCCGCCTTTCGCCCGCCGCCCCGATCCCTGCTAAAGGTTCCCGCGCGGACGGACACGGAGCTTCCCGGTGCGTTTCAGAGCCTTGGCGCGCGTTCTGGTCGTCCTGGCCCTGTCGGCCTGTCCGGCCGCGGCCGAGCCCCTTCTCGTCGTCGGCAAGGATTTCACCGAACAGGGACTCGTCGCCGAACTCACGCGGCAGCTGCTCGCCTCGAAAGGCTTCGAGGTCCGAAAAATCCAGGGCCTGAGCACCTCCGAGATGCACAAGCATATGTATCGCAAGGAAGGCGACATCTACTGGGAATACACGACCACGCGCCTGTTCCTGACCTACGGCGACACGGCGAACTACGACAAGGATGCGGCCTACGCGCGGGTGCGCCAGCTCGACCTCGCCAAGGGCTACACGTGGCTCAAGCCGACGGAGGTCAACAACACCTACGCCCTGGCGATGCGGGCAAAAGGCTCCGAGGAGACGAAGATCACGACGATCTCCGAGCTGTTCGCAGCCATCGATAAGGGCGCCAACCTGATCGTCGGCATCAACACCGAATTCGCGGAGCGCCCCGACGGGCTGGAGCCGCTGGAGCGCGCCTACGGCAGCCGCTTCCCGCGTGCATCCATCCGGCAGGTCGATACCGACTACATCTATCAGGCGCTGCGCATCTTCGGCGTCGATGTCGGCGTCGTGTTCGCCACGGACGGGCGCATCAGCGGCTACGACCTGAAAATCCTGCGCGACGACAAGGAGTTCTTCTTCAACTACTTCCTCGCGCCGGTCGTGAAGACCGAGACGGCGCAGGCCCATCCGGCCCTGGTCGAGGCGCTGGAGGCCCTGGCGTCGAAGCTCGACGGCGCGACGATGACGCGGCTGAACGCGGCGGTCGATGTCGAGCGGCGCCTGATCCGGGACGTCGCCGCCGCCTTCCTGAAGGACAGCGGCCTCGTTCGGCCGGAGCGCTGATCAGAATTCCGCGTCGTAATCGTCGGCGATCGGGGGTGCCGGCGGCCTCTGTTGCCAGCCGTCGGCGATGGCGCGGGGCGCCGCCACGGTCCTGGGCGGGCTCGACAGCATCGTGAACCAGAACGCGCCCGTGGCGAGCGCGAAGGCCGCCAGGAAGACATTGAGAGCACGCATGGGAATGCTCCCCGTTCGAGTGCCCCCCGTGACGAAGCCCGAGGATAGGCCCGTCCCGCCGCGGAGGCCAGCGACAAGTGGCGCACCTTGCCAAAGGGCATTGCATCCCCGGCGAAGGCCCTTCAGGTTGCCGCCATGTCCGATGACGGTCGCCCGCAGCGCCCGCTGCCCGAATGCCTGACGCGGTTCCTGTCCGATCCGGTGCCCCAGGCGCTGCCGGCGCGGCCGGTGCCCCATCCTGGCCCGCGCGCCGTCGGAACCGCGCGGCCGAACCGGGCGCTGCGCATCTTCCTGGCCTGGGCGCTCGCCTACAATGTCCTCGGCTTCACGATCATCGTTCTGCTGTGGCAGAGCCTGCGGTAGGAGCCTCGGCTTTCAGGCGAAATGCAGCAGCGCGCCCCCCGCCAGCGCCAGACCGAGGGCGGCGGCGCCGGCCGGGGTGACGAGGCGGGGGCGGTAGGACAGCAGCAGGACGAGGCCGACGCCCGCGCCCGACAGCGCGCCGATCCACTGCACCGGCCCGAAGTCCCAGCCCTCCGCCTCCCCGGCGACGACGAGGCCCAGCACGAGGCCGGCCCAGCCGAGGACGCGCAGCAGCACGACCCGCCGCCCGCTCGGTTTGGTGCCGAAGATGTCCGCATGGTGCCGGTTCAGGCTGAGGCAGAGCGCGGCGAGCGCCGCGAAGCTCAAGCCGAGATTGAGCGCGAGGATCGCAGGCGTCATGCGCGGGCCCGCTCCCCCGGGGCCGCGAAGACCGGCGCGCGCCGAGGCTCGGAGCGGGACGGGCCCCGGTAGCGCGCGACCCTGCGGGCCGCGAAGGCGAACAGGGCGGCAAGCGCCAGCATCGCCCCGTCGAACCACAGGAACAGCGCCTCGCCCTCGCCGAGCCGACGCAGGGGATGCGCCTCGACCATGGCGATGTCGGCGGCCACGACGGCGAGGCAGAGGCCTGCGACCAGCACCAGCCCCTCGCTCCAGGCCCGGCGGTGCGGCCGGGCGAGCGGGATCAGCGCGGCGGCGATCCAGGCGGCGAAGAAGGCGCGGATTTCCCAGGCCGAGCGGCCGGGAAGTTCGGGCGGCAGCAGCCGGTTGGCGAGGAAGTAGACCGCGACCGCCGCGGGCAGGCCGATGATGCTGCCGATGTTGAGCGCCTGGACGAGCCGCAGGCCGAGGGGGGCTTCCGCCTCCGCCTTCGGCAGCCGGGCGAGCGACCACAGCACGAGGCCGGTCGCCACCATGGCCGAGCCCATCACGCCGCAGAGGAAGAACAGCAGCCGCAGCGCCGGCCCGGCGAAATGCGCCTCGTGCAGCCCGACCATCGTGGTGAAGGTCTTGGCCGCGAGCTTGAGGCCGCCGCTGCGCACCTCCAGCACCGCCCCGGTCACGCCGTCGAAGGCGACCTGCGGATGCTCGTGCGAGAGGCCGTGCGGCTCCTCGAACACCGCGACCACGGTGGCGTGGGCATCGTTCCGGTTGACGATGGAGAGCCCCTCCAGGGTCTCCGGCACGGTGGCGAGCGCCTGCGCGACCATGGGCCCGACCGGGGCCGTCGCGGCGGGCCGGTCGGCGGGCAGGCGCGGCGCGGTGATCTGGCCGGATTCGGCGAAGAAGGTCAGGCTGTCGCCCTGGTAGGCGGTCGTGACGCCCCAGGGCATGTACATCAGCGAGAGCGTGACGATCCCGGTATAGGTGATCATCAGGTGGAACGGCAGCGCCAGCACCCCGGTGACGTTGTGGGCGTCGAGGAAGCTGCGCCGCGGCGCCTTGTCCCGGCGGAACGTGAAGAAATCCGAGAAAATCCGCTTGTGGGTGACGATGCCGGAGATCAGTGCGACCAGTAGGGTCATGGCGCAGATTCCGACGATCCAGCGCCCCCAGAGCGGCGGCATGTGCAGCTCGAAGTGGAAGCGGTAGAGGAAGTCGCCGCCCGTCGTCTCCCGCACGGGGGCTTCCGTGCCGGTATGCGGATCGAGCAGCGCGTGGCCGGACGGCCGGCCGGGCCCGTGGCGCCAGAACAGGTCGAGCAGCGGCCGATCCGGCTGCGGCAGGCCGATGAACCAGCTCGACGCATCGGGCGCCTTCGCCTCCAGATAGGCGACGGCGCGCTCCGCGACCGCGGGAAGGTCGGCCGCTGCCGCCGACTGAACCTGAGTCAGTTCGGGCCGCATCCAGCGGGTGATGTCGGCGCGGTAGTAGCTCGCGGTGCCGGTGACGAAGATCGCAAACAGCACCCAGCCGACCACGAGGCCGGACCACGTGTGGAGCCACGCCATCGATTGACGGAAACCGCCCTTCACGATGCACCTCCTGCCAGGACGAAGGGCCCCGCCGCCAGCCACAGGCCGGCGCCGAGGACGAGGATCGCGCCGAGGACCAAGGCGGCGGCGCGCCGGAGCGTGGCCAGGGCGAAGACGAGCACGACCACGCCCGCGAGGATCGCGAAGCTGAGGAGTGTCGCCGTCGTCACGGCCTCTGAGCGCGGCATCGGCAGCGTCACCGACAGCAAAGCGGTCGAGAGCGCGGCCACCGCGTAGCCGCCGCCCGCCGCCAGCACCACGCGCCCGAGGATCGCGGCCCGCTCGATGGGTCTCGACGCGGCCATCAGAAGGTAAAGGACGCCGAGGCGATGAAGGTCCGCGGCGAGCCGACCGTCACGAAGGTGCCCGTGGTGAGCCAGTAGCGGTCGTCGGCGACGTTCTCGACGTTGAACCGGAACACGGTCGGCCGGTCGTAGACGAGCGTGGCGTAGCGCAGGCCCAGATCCACCCTCGTCCAGTCGGGAAACCGCACCGTATTGGCACTCGTGAGATAGGAGCCCGAGGTGTAGAGCACCCGGCCGTTGAGCGCGAGACCCGGCACCCAGGGGGTGTCCCATTCGAGGCCGGCCGAGGCGGTGAGGTCCGGCACACCCGCGGCGTCGTTGCCGCGCTGGAGCGGGTTGACCGGCTTGGTCAGTTCGGGGCGCAGGAAGGTCACGCTGCCGAACCCGCGCAGGCTCGGCAGGATCGCGCCGTAGGCCGAGAGTTCCAGGCCGCGGTTGCGCTGCTCGCCGTTGTAGCCGAGCGTCGTTCCCCCGGCGACCACGGTCTCGGCCAGTTCGGGCCGGCTGATCTGGAACAGGGCCGCCGTCGTCGTGACGGTGCCCCAATCGACCTTGATCCCGACCTCCTGCTGGTCCGACTTGAAGGGCGCGAGGATCGACCCGCGATTGACGTAGTTCTGCGCCACGACGGTGCCCGAACTCAACCCTTCCGCGTAGTTGGCGTAGAGCGAGACGTTCTTCCACGGCTTGAACACGATGCCGGCGAGCGGCGAGACCGCGTCGGCGTCGTACTCGCTCGTGCGCGCTTGCGTGGTCTGATCGTAGCCCCTCTGGTTCACCACCTGGTAGCGGACGCCCGCCGTCAGCAGCACGGTGTCGTCGAGGATCGACATCGTGTCGGCGAGCGCCACGCTCGTCAGCGTGGTGTCGGCGTAGCGCCGCGGCGCGATGCGCTCCCCGTTCACCACCGGCAGCGGCGAGGGGTCGTAGATGTTCGAGGGCACCGACTCGCCGGCCGAGTTCGCGATGTAGGCGTAGGCGTCCTCTCGCGAGAAGCCGGTGAAGACGAGGTTCATCGAATGGTTGACGAAGCCGGTGTCGAAGCGCGCCTTCACGCCGGCATTGCCGCTGACCGAGTTGCTGGTGGAATCGTAATAGGCGTTGATGAGGCGGAAGTTGCCGAGCGCATCGACCCCGTTCGAGATGCCGAAGACGCGCGAATCTGGAAAAGTCTGGTTGTTGGAGCCCGCGCGATAGCCGATCCCGCCATAGGCCGTCAGCCAGTCGGTGAGGTCGTATTCGAGGAAGGTCGCGACCGTGTTGTCCCGCTGCTTGAGCAGCGTGCCCGGGTACCAGTTGCTGCGGGCGTCGGGCGGGCGGGGGATGAAGGGGATGTCGGGCAGGAAATTCACCTGCGGGCGGAAGTTCTTGGTGTCGTCGTTCTGCGAGATGACGTCGAGGGCCCAGCGCAGCCGCTCGCCCTGATAGTCGAGCGAGAGGGCGCCCAGCCCGGTCTGCCAGTTGCCGTCGTTGATCGTGGCCTCGCCGGTGCGGGCCAGGCCGTTGAACCGGATGCCCCATTCCTTGTTGTCGCCGGCCCGCGTGCTCGCATCGAGATGGAGCCCGAAATTGCCCGCGCTGATGAATTGCGGCGTGACCTGAACGAACGGCACGTCGAGCGCGCGCTTCGTCACGATGTTGATGCTGCCGCCGACGCTGCCGCCCGGCGGGATGCCGTACATGAAGGCGCCCGGCCCCTTCAGCAGCTCGATCCGCTCGATGTACTGCGCGGCCACGCGGTTGGAGGAAACCAGCCCGTAGAGGCCGTTCAGCCCCACGTCCTGGGCCTGCACCGGGAACCCCCGGATCACGAACTCGTCGCTGAAGCCGTTGCCGGCCGTGGTGAGGCGCACCGAGGAATCGTTGACGAGCGTGTCGGCGACGGTGCGCGCCTGCTGATCCTGGATGATCTGCTGGGTGAAGTTGGTCGTGCTGAACGGCGTGTTCAGGACATCCTTGGTGCCGAGCACGCCGAGCGAGCCGCCGCGGGCGATCTGACCGCCCGCGTAGGGCGGCGGTAGGTCTCTCAGGAGCCCGACGCCCTGGCCCGCCCGCCCGTAGCCGGTCCCCGAGCCCGCGACCGAGATTTCTTCCAGCTGCGTCTCCGCCTGCGCCCTCGCGCTCGAGGCCGAACCCGCCCAAGCCAAACCGACCGACGCGGCACCGATCAGGGCGTGAATCGAAGTCGTCGCAAGGGCCGAACCTATACTGCGCACAATCGTGTCCTTGTTCGTGGATCTGGGCCGAATTTTCGGGATATTGACTAATTCAACAATATTTGACGCAATTTATTCAAATGCGTCTCGCCCCAACGACCAGATGGATACGCGCGACCGAACGATCGGCGTCATGGTTCGGGTGCCGACGTTGCCCCGGCTCGCGACGGGCTCGGGCATAGGGCCGACGGCGCCCTGCGCCCGTGTGCCGGGCGGCACGAGGCCATCAGTTGTGGATAGCGGAGCGGAACCCAGCGGGTGCAGCGCTCGCGAACAGGCGCACCCGATACCTATCATTTGATGGTATTGAATCATTGTTCCGGCCAAGAGGCGAATGCAGGTCGCTCGGGATCGCCTTCGCTATGCTCGCGCATCACGGCGATGTGAGCGGACTCATACAGACATTTCTCGGAACGCAAAGTTTTGTATTATAGATTTATTCAAAAGTAATTCTGGAGTGATTCCAAGAAGCGGCGCATGCGCTCTCGGCGACGGCCACCGACCGTGCGGCCGGATTGCCGGAGGGTCCGGCCGGGCGTGCGGACGGGGCCGAGCCGTTCGACCGGCATGGCGAACGCGCCGGGCCGCTTCGAGGCGGCACGGATCGTCGCCCGACGCCGCGATGGGCGTCGGACGGGAAGCGGGCGCAGGATCGGGCAGAGCCGCGCGGGCGGAGCTGCGACCGTTCAGCCCCGACCGTGTTCTCAGGACTGGAGAAAAATCAGCCTTCGATCGGCTTCAGGTCCGCGCGGAAGCGCCGCCCGTTGCCGACATAGGATTCTGCGGCCTTCCGCGTCGCCTCGGCGTAGTCCGGGTCGCCCGAGGCGATGCCGCGGGCCGGCACGCCGACGATGAGGCTGCCGTCGGGGAACTCCGCCCCCTCGCGCACCAGGGCGTTGGCGCCGACGATGCAGCCGCGGCCGATGCGGGCGCCGTTGAGGACGGTCGCGCCCATGCCGATCAGCGTGTCGTCGCCGATGGTGCAGCCGTGGACGATGGCGCCGTGGCCGACCGTGACGCCCGCGCCGAGGGTGAGCGGAAAGCCCGGATCGGCGTGCAGCACCGCGTTGTCCTGGATGTTGGTGCGGTCGCCGACCGTGATCGGGTCGTTGTCGCCGCGGATCACCGCGCCGAACCACACGCCGACATCGAGGCCGAGCCGCACCCGGCCGATCACGTGCGCCCCCGGCGCGATCCAGATGCGGCCCGCGTCGGCGATGGTCGGGGCGTGCTCGCCCAGCCGGTAGAGCGTCATGGTGCCTCCTCGTCCGTCCGCCCGCCCGCCGCAGGCGCCCGTTCCCATGTCGAGCGTCCGGCGGAGGATGTCGAGGCGGGGCGTGATCGCCATCGCGGGCGACCCGGCCGCGGGCGGGGGGCGAAGGCCCGGCCCGTCACCGCGTCCGCCCGGGGGCCCTACACCCTCCGCGCGTTCGGTTCGGCGATCATCGGCATCAGGTCGACCGTGCGCTCGCTGACGAGGCCGGCCTGCATGGCGAGCCAGACGAGATGCGCGTCGGTGCGCGCGCCGATCTTCGCCTTGATGCCGTAATGCTTGTTCTGCACGGTCTTGGTGCTGAGGTTCAGCGCCTCGGCGATGGCCTCGGTCGTCAAGCCCGAGGCGACGAGGTGCAGGATCTCGACTTCCCGGGGCGACAGGTCCGCGATCGGCGTGGCCGGGCGCGAGGCGGTCCCGGCGGAGACGGCCCGCGCCATGTCCTCGCTGAGCGCCCGCCCGCCCGCGAGCACGGTGCGGATCGCCTTCACCAGTTCGGCGGGCGGGCTGCTCTTCGTCACGTAGGCGCAGGCGCCCGCCTCCAGCGCCTTGAGGGCGAAGCCGATGTTCTGGTGCATCGAGAAGACGAGGATGCGGGCCTGCTTGTCCCATTGCCTTATGTGGCGGAGCCCTTCGAGGCCGCTCGGGCCCGGAAGCGACCAGTCCATGATGACGATCGTCGGCGTGCAGGCCTTGTACAGCTTGTAGGCGTCCGCGGCGGTCTCGGCCTCGGCGACGACCCGGTGTCCGGGCTGGCGCTCGAGGAGCCGCCGGTAGCCCTCGCGGACGACCGGGTGGTCGTCCACGAGCAGGATGGTGACGTCCTCGCTCATGCGGCCTCGCAGAGGGGTTCGGTGGTGAGCGGGATCAGGGCGGCGACCCGGATGCCGCCTTCCGCGCGGGCGATGGCGAGCCGCCCCCCGAGCGCCGCGACCCGCTCGCGGATGCCGAGGATGCCGAAGCCCGACGCGTTGGCGATGCGCGCCGGATCGCCGCCGCCGTCGTCCTCCACGACGACGGAGATCGCCTCGCCGGTCCGTCCGCTCCCCGTCAGGCTGACCTGCACGCGGTCCGGCGTCCCGTGCCGGACCGCGTTCGTCAGGCATTCCTGGACGATGCGGTAGACGTTGAGCGCGGCCGAGGCCGGCATCACCGAGAGGTCGCAGCGGACGCTCAGCGAGAAGACCGGCTTGCGGACCGTCTTGAGGTTCCAGCTCTGGATCAACTGGTCGAGGCTCGCCCCGAGGCCGATCTCGTCGAAATCAGGCGGCCTCAGGCGGCCCAGCGCGTCGCGCAGCGTGCCCATCATGCGCGAGGCGATCGTCCCGATGGCGACCGCGTCGCTCGCCAGATCCGGCCGCTCGGCGGCGCCCATCTCGATCGAGGCGGCGAGCGCGCTCGTGGCCGTGAGGCATTGCCCGAACTCGTCGTGCAGCTCGCGCGCCAGCAGCCGCCGCTCGTCCTCCTGGATCTGGAGCAGTTGCCGCGTCAGCCGCAGGCGCTCCGCGTTGGTGTGGGCCAAGCGCTCGGCGAGATCCTCGACGGCCTCCGCGATCAGGCGGAACTCGCTCGCGCCGAACCGCGGCAGGTGGAGATCGGTCCGGCCGCCGCCGAGCGCCTTCAGGCCGCGGATGATGGTCAGGCCCGGCCGCAGCGCGTGGCCCAGGATCAGGAAGGCCAGGACGCTGAAGCCCACCACGGCGGCGAAGACGGCGCCGGTGGCCAGCAGCACCTCGTGCCAGGCCTGCCGCATGGCGGCCTCGGGCAGCGGCGAGGCCACCACGAGCCCGGCCTCCTTTCGCTGGATGATCAGGGGCCGCGTGACCGGCAGGCTCTCCCCGAACACCGCGTCGTAGAACGTCTCGAACCAGCGCGGGGCGCTGTCGCGATAGCCGGCCCAGTCGCTGCAGAGCCGCTGCGGCGCCTCCCCGGCCGGCAGGAACGAGACGCAGACCGTGGGGGCGATCTCCCGCAGGGTCGCGGCCGTCTGCCAGTTGGGCGAGGCGAGCCGGGCGGCGGCATGCGCGCTGCCGAGCCAGACATGCGACTGCAGCACCCGCACGACCCGGTCGGCGGAAGCCGCGGCCTGCGCCTGGATGCTCCGGTGCGCGTCGAACAGGACCCAGGCAGACGTCGCCGCCAGGCAGAGCATCGCGACCCCGACGAAGCGCAGAACCAGACCCGGCAGCAATCGCATCGGCGCGGCGTCCTCCATCGATACCGGACGTTGTACCCGGATCATTCTTCGCACGATCCCGCCCGCGCAAGCGAGACGGCGCAGGATGATACGGCGAAGGTCGGGCAAATTGCCCATGTCGAACCACCCTGTTCGGGGTTGCATTTCCTCGGAATGCCAGTAGCCTCAAATCGGTATTCGTCTGTATTCATCCATCATATCCGTGGAGATTTGTGGCAATGCGCCGATCTTGCCTGCCGGATATTTTGGTTTGATTCTTCACTCACCTTGGGGGCGTCGGCGGATCGAGCGGTCGGCCGTGGTCGCCCTGGCGGCGGCCGCGGGCGCGCTCGCCCTCGCGCTCACGCTCGACCGGTTCGCGACGGCGGGAAACCTGTTCGCGCTGCTGCGCAGCATCTCCGTCGTCGGCATCCTCGCGCTCGGCATGGCGCTCGTGGTGATGGGGCGCAACATCGACCTGTCGCAGGTGGCCGTCGCGCTGATCTCGACCGGCGCGGTGGCGAAGATGCTGGCGGCCGGCGTCCCGCTGCCGGTCGCCCTCCTCGGCGGCGCCGGCCTCGCGCTGGCGATGGGGGCGGTCAACGCGGGCGCCGCCACGCTCGCCGGCATCCCGCCGCTGTTCGCGACGCTGGCGACCGCGATGCTGTTCGTCGGCCTCGCCCGGTCCAGCATCCTGCCGGGGGCGAGCATCCACCTGCCCGCCGACGCCGGCTGGCTGGCGGGTCTCGGCGGCAGCCTCGGCGGCGTTCCGGTGCCCCCCCTGGTGCTGGCGGCCTGCGCCGTCCTCACCCACCTCTTCCTCGAGCGGACCGTGCCGGGGCGCTTCGTGCGCGCGGCCGGGATCAACCCCCGGACGGCGGCGGTCGTGGGCCTGCCGGTGCTGCGCACGGCCTGGCTGCAATATCTGGTCTCGGCGCTCGCGGCCTTCGTCGCCGGGCTGATCATGCTGTCCTCGTCCGGCCTCGTCGATCTGCAGCTCGCGAACTCGACGCTGATCTTCGACGTGCTCCTCGTCGTCGTGCTCGGCGGCGTCGGCCTCTCGGGCGGACGGGGCGGGATCTTCGGCGTGATGGCCGCCACGATCCTCGTCGGCCTGATGATGAACGCGATGACGATCCTCGATGTCGGCTCGCAGATGCAGAGCATCGCCAAGGGTTTGGCCCTGCTCCTCGTCCTCCTCGCCGACGGCGTGCTGCGCCGCGGCGAGGCCCCGGCGGCGGGGATCTGAAGCCCCCCCCGCGCCCCGCCACGAACCATCACGAAAAAGCTTCAAGGGAGGACACCATGAGACGGACCGCACGCGCCCTCGCCCTGCTGGGCCTGACCGCATCCGCGCTCCAGCCGGCCGGGCAGGCGCTCGCGCAAGCACCCGCGCCCGGCGATCCGCGCGCGCAGCTGCGCCCCGCCTTCGACCGGGCGGTGAAGGGCAAGACCGTCGCCTGGGTGCCGCTGACGCTCTCGACCACGATCGGCATGATCTGGACCAAGGTGATGCGCGACAACTTCGAGCGCTACGGCGTGAACTTCGTCGTGCGCGATCCGAACTTCAGCCCCGACGCGCAGTTGCAGGCGGTCAACGCGGTGATCAACGAGCGGCCCGACGTGCTGATCGTCCAGAACGCCAACGTCTCGGTGCTGGCCCGTCCGCTGAAGCGGGCCATGGAGGCCGGCATCCCGGTCATCCAGGTGAACATGATGTCCAACACCGCCACCGACGCCTATGTCGGCGTCGACAACGTCGATCTCGGCCGCAAGGTCGCGCAGGACATCGTGCGGCAATGCGGCGGGGGCCGTTCCTCGGGCAAGGTCGCGCTGGTGCAGGGCGAGGCCACCGCCGCGGCGAGCCTCGAACAGCTCCAGGGCGCGATGGAGGTGTTCGAGGGGGAACCCTCGATCAAGGTCGTCTCCAGCCAGGCCGCCAACTGGGACAGCAACCGGGCCAACGCGATCACCGCCACCGTGCTGCAGCAGCACCCGGACCTGTGCGCCACCTACGGCTTCTGGGGCACGATGCAGCAGGGCGCCGCGCAGGCGGTGAAGGCGGCCGGATTGCAGGGGAAGGTCAAGGTCTACGCCACCACCGACGGCCCCCGCGCCGATTGCGACGCCGTCGAGCAGGGCCTGTTCCACAAGGTGCTGTCCTACCGCTCCGACGTGCAGGGCGGGCAGATCACCGACGCGGTCCTCACCGTGCTGCAGAACGGCGCCAAGCCCGGCACGAAGCAGCTCGTCTATCTCTCGAACAGCTACTGGGTCGAGGGCCGCAAGGACCGGGCCTCCTGCTTCGACCTCGATCCGCCGGCCGACCGCTAATCCTTCCTGGGGACGCCCGCCTCCTTCGACAAAGGGGGCGGGGCGTCCCGTGCCGAGCGTCGAGGATGTTTCCATGCGTCGAGCCGTCGAGCGCCTTGGAGCTGCGCCCGACCCCATTGGGTCGGGACGCAGCTCCAAGCCTTTGTTGGGCCGCGCTTCCTTTCGACGAACCGGCATCCACTTCGTCGGAAAGCGCTCCGGCACGCCCGAGACCCGGATGGCCGCCGCGGTCCTGGCGGTCATCACGGCGACCTTCGCGCTCCTCGTGCCGAACTTCCTGTCGGTCGGAAATCTCCAGCTCCTCGCGACCGACTTCGCCGAGCCGGGGCTGGTGGCGCTCGCCCTGTTCCTCGTCGTGCTCGCCGGCGGCATCGACCTGTCGCTCGGGGCGATCTTCGCGCTCGCCAACCTCGCGGCCCTGCTGCTGTTTCGCGTCTACGGGTTTTCCCTCGGCCTGACCGTGCCGGCGGTGATCGCGCTGGGCGCCGGCCTGGGGGCCGTCAACGGCGTCCTCGTCGCGGTGGCGGGGCTGCGCCCGTTCCTCACGACGATGGCCATGCTCCTCGTCCTGCGGGGCGTCTACGACCTCGTCTCGCAGAAATTCACCTTCGCGCTGGCATCCGCCGCCCATGACGGCGCGGTCTGGCAGTTCCTCGGCGGCGGCCAGATCCTGGGCGTTCCGGTGAACCTGCTGGTGCTCGGGGCCGTCGCGCTGGGGCTGCACGCGATGCTGACGCGCACGCGGCTCGGGATGCACGTGATCGCCACCGGGTCCGACCCGCGGGCGGCCCGCCAATCCGGGGTGCGGGTGGAGCGGGTGCGGTTCTGGGTCTATCCGGCGGCGGGCGCCATCGTGGCCGGCGCCGCGATCCTCTACGCCGCCCGCCAGGACGCCGCCGGCTCGAACGTCGGATCGGGCTGGGAGGTGGCCGCGCTGACCGCCCTGGTGATGGGGGGCGCCAGCCTCACGGGCGGGCGGGGCGGCGTCGTCAACGTCCTCGTCGGCGCAGCCAGCCTCTCCCTCCTGTCCGGCGGACTCCTGAGGCTGAACGCGCCGGGCAACGCCGCCTCGGCGGTGATCGGCGCGAGCCTGCTGCTCGCCGTCGGGGCCGGCATCGGGTTCGCCCGCAGACGCGAGGGCAGGCGCGCCGCAGCCGTCACGGACGCCGCGCCCGGCGGCACCGTTCCCGAGGCGATGGTTCCCAAAGCGACCTTGCCCGAGGCGACCGTTCCCGAGTCTGCCGGCGCGCCCGGCGGCGGCCTGCACCTGCGCGGGATCGGCAAGAGCTACGCGGGCACCGTCGCCCTCGACGGCATCGACCTCGCCTTCGCCTACGGCGAAATCCACGCCCTCGTCGGTCAGAACGGGGCGGGCAAGTCGACGCTTTCGGGCATCGTCGCGGGCGAGACCCGCCCCGATGCGGGAACGATCGCGCTCGACGGCCGCCCGCTCGCCTTCGCCACGCCCGCGGACGCGAACGCGGCCGGCATCGCGATGGTCTATCAGGAGAGCAGCCTCGTCCCGGACCTCACCGTCGCCCAGAACCTTCAGCTCGGCGCCGAGCCCTTCCTCCTCGACCGTGCGGGGGCGCGGGCGGAGGCGCGGGCCGCGATGGCGGCCTGGGGCTGGCGGATCGACCCGCGGACGCGGGCGGGCGATCTCGACACGGCGGCGCGGCAGGTGGTCGAGATCGCCCGCGCGGTCCGGCGGCGGGCGCGCCTGATCGTCTTCGACGAGCCGACGGCGGCCCTGACCCCGCCGGAGCGGGCCACCTTCTTCCGGCTGATCCGGCACCTGCGCGCGCAGGGGAGCGCGGTGGTGCTCGTCACCCACGCCCTCGAGGAGGTGCTGGCGCAGGCCGACACCGTCACGGTCCTGCGCGACGGGCGCCGCGTCGCGACCGGCCCGGTCGCGGGCGTCACGCGGGCGGACCTCGTGCGGATGATGGTCGGCCGCACCGTGCCGGACGAAGCCGCGCCGCGTCGCGAGAAAACGCCCGCGGATCGCGACGGCGCCCCGCCCGCCCTTGCGGTCGTGCGGGTGCGGGCGGGCGCCGCGGTCCGGGACATGAGCTTCGAGGTGAAGGCCGGCGAGGTGGTCGGCCTGACCGGCCTCGTCGGCGCCGGCCGCACCGAGACGGCCCGGCACGCGGTCGGCCTCTACGCGCCGCGGCGCGGCGGCGGCGCGATCCGGCTGCACGGGCGGCCGGTCGCGTTCTCGGGGGCCGGGCCGGCGGTGCGGGCCGGGCTCGTCTACGTCACCGAGGACCGCAAGACCGAGGGGCTGTTCGAGAGCCTGTCGGTGGAGGAGAATATCGTGCTCGGCATCCTGGCGACCCGGCCGGGACGCCGCTTCCTCTATCCGCGGCAGTCGATGCGCGCCCGCATGGCCCGCCCCTGGCTCGACGCGCTGCGGGTGACCGCGATCGATGCGGGCGGGCCCCTCGGCACCTTCTCGGGCGGCAACCAGCAGAAGGTGGTGCTTGCCCGCGCCCTGGCGCAGGCTCCCGACGTGATCCTCGCCGACGAGCCGACCCGCGGCGTCGATGTCGGCGCGATTCCCGAAATCCACGCCGCCCTGCGGCGGGCGGCGGGCGAGGGCAAGGCGGTGCTGGCGATCTCGTCGGACCTCTCCGAGGTGCTGAGCCTGTCCGACCGCATCGTCGTCGCCCGGGCCGGGCGCGTCGTCGCCGCCTTCGACGCGGCCGAGGCGCGCGAGGAGGCCATCGTATCGGCCGCGATGACGTGACCGGTGCTCAGGCGTTGCGGCCGGCGGACGGGCGGCTCGTGGCGAGGGCCCCGGTCCCGAGCAGGACGAGCGGGACGGTCGTCAGCGCGCACAGGCCGCCGGCCCAGAACGGCGCGGAGGGGCCCATGAGGTCGAGGCACGTGCCGCCGAGCAGCGAGCCGGCGCCGATCGAGAACTGGACGGTGAAGACGAACAGGCCGGTGACGCTCTCGGGCGCCTGGGGATAGGCCCGGAACATCCAGGTCTGGAGCGAGACCGGCAGCGCGCCGTAGCCGATGCCCCAGACCAGCAGGCAGGCCGAGACCGGGGCGAGCCCCTGCGGCTGAAGACCGAGGCTCACGACCGCGAGGCCGATCCCGGTGTAGGCGGCGAGCAGGACCGGCCGCACGTCGGCCCCGATCAGGGTGGAGGCCGACAGGTTGCCGAGGATCGTGCCCACGCCGTAGATCGCGAACAGCAGGCCGACGAGCGCGGCGTCGATCGTCGGGTTCACGGCCACCAGCGGCGTCACGTAGGTGTAGGCCGCGAAGTGGCCGCTGAAGGTCAGCAGGGTCATGACGAGCCCGATCGCGACCGGGCCGTAGCCGGCGCAGGCGCGCAGCCCGCCGAACGACGCGGCGGTCCGCGACGGCAGGCTCGGCAGGACGCGCCACTGCACCGCCAGGATGCCGAGCGAGACGGCGGCGGTGGCCCAGAACGCCTGACGCCAGCCCAGCGTCTCGCCGATCACCGTGCCGAGGGGAACGCCGACGACGGTGCCGAGGGCGATGCCGCTGAGGATGATGCCGGTGGCCCGGACCGAGCCGGGGCCGGGGACGAGGCGGGGGCCGAGCGATCCGCCGATCGTCCAGAACCCGCCGACCCCGATCCCGAGCAGGACGCGCCCGAACAGGACCGGGCCGAAGCTCGTCGAGACCGCGACCATGACGTTGGAGGCGACGAACAGGAAGGTCAGGACCAGCAGGATGTGCCGCCGGTCGAGCCGGCCGCTGAAGACCGCCGCCAGGGGCGCCGTCACCGCCGCGGCCACGCCCGGCACCGTGATCAGCAGCCCCGCCTGACCCGCGCTGACGTCGAACTCCCGGGCGATGGCCGGCAGGAAGCCGACCGGCACGAACTCGCTCGTGACCAGGGCGAAGGAGGCGACGCCGAGCGAGAGCACGGCGATCCACTTCGCCGCGCCGGCCTCCTGCGCGCCCGGCCCATGGCCGGAGGCGGCCCCCGGAGAGGCCTCCGCGGCGGTCGGCTGCGATGTCGTCATGGAAGCCTCGTGGAGCTAGAGCATCGGCCCGAAAGGTGGGAACCGGCTTTCGGAAAAAGCCGATGCGGCACAAGAACCTAGCGCATCATCCTGGATACGATATCCAGGACGATGCGCTAGAGCGCATTCCGACGAAGTGGTTGCCGGTTCGTCGAAAGAATGCGCGGCAAAACAAAAGCTTAGAGCCGTGCGCACGTTCCCGTTTGATCGAGCACGGCTCTAAGTGCCGTCCGAAGGAGCCGCGCGATCAGGCGCCGGAACGGAGATATCCGTCGCCCTCGGCGGGGACGGGCGCGGTCGCCGCGGCGCGCGGGCCGGCGGATGCGGGGGCGGCGCGCTCGGGAGCGGAGGGGTCGCCGGGGCGGTCGGTGAAGCCGCTCGGGAAGGTCAAGCCGCTCGGGAAGGTGAAGCCCTGGCCGCCGCGGACGGCGGCCAGGAAGCGCTCGACGGTCGGCGTCGTCATGCCGGTCGCCCCCTTCCGGATCGCCGTGGCCGAGATCCGGTCGGTGCGGGGCACCGGATAGGGCACGATGCGCCCGCAGGCCTCGAAGATGTTGCGCACCCACATGCCGCCCGGATCGCTGCCGTGCAGGCCGTGGAAGCGGCTGCCGGGATGGAGCGATTGAATGTGGCGGGCGAGCCCGAGGAAGCCTTCGCGCTCGTAGAGCGCCGGCCGTTCGAGCACCTGCACGACGCCGTCGAGGCCCGCGTCCCGGATCGAGGCCTTGAGCAGTTCGTTGCGGACCTCGTACTCGTAGAACATATTTCCGGTCGGAAAGTAGTTCCTGTTCGGGTCGGCCTTCGCCGTCCGGGCATAGACCCGCATGCCGTCCCGATGGTCGTAGCGCAATTCGCCCGAGGCCAGCGCATCGCGGTGGAGCTTGGGCACCGTCGTCGGATGGACGTAGACCCGCTCGAGCCCGCGCGTCCGGATCGCGGTGGCGATGATGTCGATATGCGTCCGGTGGACCGGGTTGAACGTGCCGAAGAAGAGGCCGATGCCGCCGCGCTGCCGCGACCGGGCCGCGTGGTCGGAACCGAGCCCGCGCACGAGATCGACGGCGAAGAGGCCCGCCGCGGCGGCCAGGAGCGCGAGGCCGAGCGGCGCCGTCGCCGGATGGAGGGCGAGCGCCAGGGACCAGAGCGGCGGGGCATAGGCCAGGACCGCGTTCGAGACCCGGTCCCCCCGGCCGCGATAGGCGAGCCGGGCCGCGAACGCCTGGGTGCCGGCCGAGGCGAGGCACAGCAGGAGCCCGAGCCACACGACGCCGGGAACGGCGGAGGCGGCGGCGGGAACCGAGAGGCCGGCGAGAACCGGTCCCGCGCCCGCGGCGGCCCGGACGGCGCGTCCCGGAAGGAGGAGGCCGGTGCGCAGGTTGAGCGCGTCCTCCAGCGCGATGCCGCGCCGGACGTACCGGGGCAGGAGGACCGTGCCGGCCGCACACAGGCAGAGCGCGGCGACGAGGCCGGCCATGCCCGCGCCCGACACGGCGGCGCCGGCCGCGACCCCCGAGAGGGCCGAGGCGGCATAGACGGTCGTCCGGCCGCGAACGAACAAACGCCCAAAGATTTCCGGTCGGCGCAGCATCCTGTCCATCCTCGGCAAGCAGCGTGGCCGACCCGATCGGCATCGGGCCGGCGTCGGTCGAGCGCCGGGACCGGAGGCCGTCCTCCGGTCGAGGGGCGGGGTTCAGGCGGGACAGTTCGGATAGATGCCCTTGTACTTCTCGTAGGCATACGGCCCGTATTTGAGGGCCGCGGCATCGCTGTCCGGCTGCACCGCGGACGGATCGACGAGGGTTTCGTAGTTCGGCTGGAAGAAGAACGGCAGCGAGATCCGCGACCGATCGGTCAGGACGCGATGCTTCGTCGCGACGTAGGCTTTCCCGGTCCAGTACTGGAGCATGTCACCGATGTTGCAGATGTAGGCGCCGGGGATGACGGGGGCGTCGAACCAGCGCCCGTCCCGCCCGAGGATCTGCAATCCGGGGCTGTTCGACAGGAGGATCGTCAGGCAGCCGTAATCGGTGTGGGCGCCGCAATTGAAGTCGCCGATCTCGATGCCGCCGAGCGACGGATCGGTCGGCAACGCGTCGGACATCCGCCGCACGTTCTCCGGCTCGGGGTAGTGAACCGTCCTGAACTGCCAGAAGGAACGGCCTGCGAAAGCTTTGGTGAAGTAGTCCGGTTCGAGCCCCAAGCTCAGTGCGATCCCCTTCATCAGGTCGAAGCCGAGTCCGCATTGCTGCTCGGTGTACCGGTTCACCCGGTCCCGGAAGGCCGGGAGGTCGGGCCAGATGTTGGGGCCGTGGAGCGGCTTACCGGCGGCCACGTCGGGATCGCTCGCAGGGAGATCGACGCTGAACTCAAGCAACTCGTACGAATTCCGCTTGCCGTCGGCCAATTCCGACAGGACCGGCGAGTAGCCCCGAAAGCACCGGCTCCGGCGGGCCATCGACAGCTTCATCTTCTCGTCGAGCGGCAGAGAAAAGAACTCGGACGCGCTCGAAAACGTCTCCTCGATCAGGCTTTCGGGGATGCCGTGGTTCACGACATAGAAGAAGCCGATCTCCCGACAGGCATCGCCGAGCTGACGACCCACGTCTTCCCATCCGGAAGGGTCGTCCGACCTGAGCGGACCGACATCGATGACGGGAATCGTCTGAATTTCCACAGATTCCTCCGGCGCTGTTTCTTCGTATCCGTTGGGGCGGTTCTTGTCCGGCCCGGACGCATTTGCAACCGCCGAGAATCCTCACACAAGTCAAAATGACCGTCCGAGATCATGGTTCGATACCGAACGATCGGCACCAAGACGCTGTAATACCTCACCAAAAGCATTCCTGTTCTTGAGCCGGGCGGCCGGATGTCGGGCAATTTGCCCGATGGCGCGCGGGCAAATTGCCCGTCTTTGGCGAGAGACCGCGCATTCCGGCTCCTCTTCGTGCACAACAGCAAACCTGAGGGTTAATGCGCTGGATATTTTTCGACTCTAAAGAAATTTACCCTTGACCGCCTCGCCTTCCCCGTGTCCCTATCCTCAAGCCTCACGCCAGGGGCGAATTCCCAAAAACTAAGTAATCAAGAAGCTGTTGCCGCAAGGCCGGAGGAAACACGCATGCTCGCTCATGCCGCAAACGAGAGTTTGGAGCAGAGATCCGACGCGTTCGGCGTATCGCATCTGTTGGCGGACGCGCTCTCGACCATGGAATTACCGGGCGACGGTTCCGCTGCGGAACTGGCCGCCCTGCACGAGCAGTTCGTGCGCTACGGGTACGTTCGCCTCCCGGCCTTCCTGTCGGGGGGCGCCCTGGCGCAGTTCCGCCTCGAGATGTCCAAGCTCGAGAAGGTCGCGATGCGGCGCGGGTTCGACATGCCGGGCTACGACACGCCGCGGCGCCTGTCGGTGCTCGGCGGCAGCCTGATCCGGAAGAACTCGTCCGAGCTGGCGGGCCTGTACTACCACCATGCCATCCGCAGCTTCGTCGAGCGCGTCGCGGGCCGGCGCATCTACTCCTGCCGCCATCCGGAGGAGTTCATGGTCGCGAACTTCCTCCAGACCACCGGCGACACCCATGGCTGGCATCTCGACGACCCGCCGCTCGCCCTCGTGATCTTCGCGGAGGCGCCGGCGCCCGGCGGCGGCGGCGAGGCCGAGATGATCGTCAACTGGCACGATCTCTGTCGGCGCAAGGACCGCTCCGTCGATACCGGCATCGCCGACCTCGTCGCGTGGTCGCGGGACAACGACCTCGTCGAGCAGCGCTATCACGGCGTCGGCGACGCCTATCTCCTGCGGGCCGACCTCAACCTGCACCGCGTCGCCCCGCTCACCGCCCGGGGCGAGAAGCGGTGGGTGGTCAACCTCGCGTTCCAGACCGAGCCGGTCGGCAGCTACGGCGAGACGGCGAGCCTCCTCTACGCGCCCGATTCCGATGCCGGCCGGGCGGCGCGCGCGCCGGCCTGCACGGCGGCCTGACCATGTCGGAACCGACATCCCTGCGCCGGGCGAGGCCTCGCATCTGCGACGAGGCGGCCTCTCCCCCCTGGGACGGCGACGGCCTGCCGGGCCTCGACCGTCCCGACGACCGCAGCGTGACTGAGGCCGGCCTGCGCTGGTCCTGGTACCGCTTCGACGAACTGCCGCCCCGGACCCTGTACGGCATCCTGAAGCTGCGGCAGGCGATCTTCATCGTCGAGCAGAACGTCGCCTACGCCGACATCGACGGCAAGGACCTCACCTGCGCCCACCTCGTCTGCACCTTCGCCGACGAGGTGGTGGCCTACGCGCGCGCGGTGCCCGAGGGCCTGTTCAAGCCGGGCGCCGTCAGCTTCGGGCGGGTGACCGTCCGGCACGACCTGCGCCGGGTGGGACTCGGCAAGGCCCTGGTCGCGCGGGTTCTCGAACGCATCGATACGACCCGCGGCGCCCTGCCGATCGAGATCTCGTCGCAGTATTATTTGAAGACATTCTATGCCTCGTTCGGCTTCATTGCCTACGGAGAGCAGTACATCGAGGATCAGATCTCGCATATCGCGATGCGCCGCGCCTGATCCCGACCGTCGTCGCGTGGAACGATAACCTCCGAACGAGGCCGTGAATGCTTTCTCATGTCGATACGACGATCGTGGGCGCCGGACCCTACGGCCTCTCGATCGCCGCCCACCTGCGTGCCGCCGGGTCCGAGTGCCGCGTCGTCGGGACGCCGATGCATACCTGGCTCACCGCCATGCCCGACGGCATGATGCTGAAATCCGCCGGCATCTCCAGCACCCTGTACGATCCCAGGGGGTCGTACACCCTGGAGAAGTACTGCGCGGAACGCGGCATGCCCTATCAGCATATGGGCTTGCCGGTCTCGCTGAAGATGTTCAGCGAATACGGGCTGGCCTTCCAGCAGCGGTTCGTGCCGGACGCGCTCGACGACGAGGTCCGGTTCGTGGACCGGACCGCGGGCGGCTTCCGCATCGATCTCAGGGATGCGGGCAGCTTCACCACCCGCAAGGTCGTCCTGGCCGTCGGCCTGTCCTACTTCCGCAACATCCCGGACGTGCTGGCCGACCTTCCCGACGCGTTGCGGTCGCACAGTTCGGCGAACAAGGCGGTCGGGAAGTACAAGGGCCGGGACGTCATCGTCGTGGGCGGCGGCTCCTCGGCCATCGACCTCGCCGTCCTGCTGCACGAGGCGGGCGCCAACGCACGGCTGGTCGCCCGGCGGCCGGCTCTCGACTTCAACGCCGAGGAGCGGTGGCCGCGCCCGATCCACGAGCGCATCCGGCAGCCCATGACCGGGGTCGGCCCCGGATGGAAGAACCTCATCCTCACCGAGGTGCTTCCCTGGATCTATCCCTACTTCCCCGACGACTACAAGATCCGCACCCTGAAGCGGACGCTGGGCCCGGCCGCGGGCTGGTTCATGCGCGATCGGATCGAGGGCGTGGCGATGCATCTGGGCCGGCACCTCGTCGCGGCCGCCGAGGACGGCAGCCGTGTCCGGCTGGAACTGGGCTCCGCATCGGGAACCGAGACGCTCGTGGCCGACCACGTCATCGCGGCGACCGGCTACCGGACGGACGTGCGCAAGCTGAGCTTCCTCAGCGAGGAGATCAGGAAGCGGATCGCCGTGGTCGCCGCCGCCCCGAGCCTGTCCTCGAGTTTCGAATCCAGCGTGCCGGGCCTGTATTTCGCCGGGCCGATCACGGCGCCGAGCGCCGGCCCCATCATGCGATTCTCCGTCGGCGCCGGGTTCACGTCCCGGCGGATCTCGAGGGCCATCGGTCAGTCCGCATTGGCCGCCTGAATACGTTCGGCCCGGCACCGCGGTCGCCACGTCGGCTGCGCGATGAGGAATCGGTGTCCAGGGCGCATTCCGGCGACGTGGACACCGATTCGCCGCAAGACGGCGCGGCAGAACGACGACCTGGAGCATCGGCCCGAAAGCCGGGCACCGGCTTTCGGGCCGATGCTCTAGATCTCCCACGGCGCGACATCGGCTTTGACGGGGTGATACAACAGATCTTTCTGCTCGAAATCCTGCGGGCTCTCGTGAAAATACCGCGGACGGATCGGGCGAAAGATGAAGGATCCGCTGTTCAGTTTCGGCCCGCCGATATTGTTGCTATAATTTTTCCCGCGACGCTCTTCCGGGCAAAACCGCCCCGTTCCGCCGATATCCTCGACATGCAGCCCCAGGTGGATCGCGACCGTCGGCACGATGGCTTCGTAGTGACCGGTCCAATTCCAGGCATTCACCTCTCGGACGTAGGCGCCCACCATCCTCCGCGAGAGGCGCATGATGGGCAGGAAGGCCCGGT
The DNA here is from genome assembly GCF_038442325.1 of Methylorubrum subtropicum. Classification (NCBI taxonomy): domain Bacteria; kingdom Pseudomonadati; phylum Pseudomonadota; class Alphaproteobacteria; order Hyphomicrobiales; family Methylobacteriaceae; genus Methylorubrum; species Methylorubrum subtropicum. The sequence goes on from NZ_JBBXMW010000005.1 coordinate 108,126, forward strand.
GCAACTGCGTTTCCGACAAGGCGACGGGCGCTCTCACCCGCGGCCAATGATGCCATCCGGGCATGTCCGCTTGAGAAACGACGCTGGTCGTCAGGAGATCGGCGTGGCAGTTCTCGAACTGCGTGAAGAAGTCCGACCAACGTCCCGCAAAATCGACGTCGTACTCGACGACCCAGACATGGTCGGCCTCGATCGCCAGCAGACTCGAGAAGATCGCGACGTCGAGGAGACCGTTGCGGACGCCGCCATTCTCCACCATGGCCTGCCAGCGGCGCGGCATCGCCTTCGCTGCCGGCTCGTATGCGACTCCGATATCCAGATCCGCTCCGCGGCCCGGATTGAAGCCCATCGTCCACGGCAGGATGGACCGCGTCTCATCCGCCAAGCGTTGAAAATGGGCGTCTATTCTTGCGGAGCGCAGATGGGCCAAGAAGATTCCGATCTGCTTCAAGCCGATCTCCTCATCTCCCGCCGAACCGCATCGTGCGGAAAGGTAATCATATCGAGAACACATTCCGACGAAGCGGGCGCTTCGTCGAAAGAATACTCAGCAAACCAAGATCTCAGAGACGCCGACCTGATGCAATCAGGTCGGATACGGCTCCAGAGCATCGGCCCGAAAGGCGGGTACCGGTTTGCCAGAGAAAGCCGATGCGGCACATGAACCTAGAGCATCGTCCTGGATACGATATCCAGGGCGATGCTCTAGCATCTCCCGGGTACGCGGGACAACGCCCACACCCGGATCAGCCCGAAGGCCGCGGACCGGCGGGCACCACGCGGATGATCCTCGAACCTCTTCGGCTGTGGCGCTCGATCGCCGCAAGGACCGGATCGGCACGGAAGGGAACGCGGTCGCCGGCGGCGGATCAGGAAGGCGCGGGCGGCTCGAGCGCCTGGGGCAGCGGCGGCTCGCAAGCTTCGACCACGGCGCGCTCCTCGCGCGGCACGGTCGGCCAATCACGCAAGGTGGAGACGCTTCGCATCACCCAACGGGCCGTGAAGAACGAGGCCCGGGGGAACGCGAGGTCAGCGGCAGAGCGCTGGACAGGCTGGCGCTTCAGCGGACGCGTTGGAGCGGGCGATCGGGATCGAACCGACGACATTCAGCTTGGGAAGCGCTCGTAACCTACTGATTTTGCGCTCTCTTGTTCCTTATCGCACAACCGCGAAAGGAACGGGTTGTGCGTACCGAAGAAACAAACGCCGCTGCGGGGGTCGGAGCCCGCAACGGCGCTGAATCAACGGCTCGGCAAAGAACCGAAACTGAAAATAGGGCCGACAGCGTCCGCGCGCAATCATCGAGTGCCTGCTCAAAGGAGGCGCTCGCATGGTTGCTCTGACTCTCAGCGAGATCGCATCCGCCCTGAATGGGCAGGTCACCGGTCGGCAAGTTCTGGCCCCTGGCCCCGGCCACAGCCGAAAGGATCGTAGCCTGTCCGTGAGGATTGCTACGACCTCCCCTAAGGGCTTCGTCGTACACTCCTATTGCGGTGACGACTGGCGCGACTGCGAGGAGCACGTCGCGTCAGCGCTCGGTCTTCCGCTCGACCACTGGCGCGAGCACAAGGAGCGCCGCGCGCCGGACCCGATCGAGAACATGCAGCGCCGGCAACGGCGGATCGACGCCAAGCGCCGCGAGGCCGAGGACGAAGCCAGCCGGCAGCGGAAGGCGAGCACGATCTGGAACGCTGCCGGAGATCCCCGCGGCACGCTCGTTGAGACCTATCTGCGCTCGCGCGGCCTCGACCTGTCCGACGACGTAGCTGGCGAAGCCATCCGGTTTCACCGGCGCTGCCCGTGGGGGACGGGGTTCATCCCCGCGATGGTGGCCCCCTTCCGCAACATCCACACGGGCGAGATCACCGGCATTCACCGGATCGGCCTGACGCCGGAGGGGCGCAAGATCGAACGCAAAATGCTCGGCACCATCGCCGAGGCTGCCGTGATGCTCGACGCGTTTGAGGCGGTCAGCCTCGGGCTCGCGATCGGCGAGGGCGTTGAGACCGGCCTTGCCGCCCGGCAACTCGGCATCCGGCCCGTGTGGGCGCTCGGTAGCGTAGACGCGATCCGCAGCTTCCCCGTCCTGTCCGGCGTCGAGGGCCTGACCATCCTCGGAGAGACCGGGGACGGCGGCGCCAGTGACCGCGCCGGGCGCGAAGTCGGCACCCGCTGGCACCGGGCCGGCTGCGCCGTCGAGATCATCGTGCCTCGCGTCTCCGGCGACCTCAACGACGCGCTTCAGGCGGGAGGGATTGCCGCATGAGCTTCAACCCGCACGACGCCTCCCCCTACTACGAGCGCCGCCCCTACACGCCAGTTCCAGACGACGAGGAGGCTGACCGCTTTCCGCCGCCTGAGGACGACTCCGAACCTACGCAGGCCGTAGCAGCGCAGATCAAGGCGACGCCTTTCGAGTGGTGCGAACCGTCGAAGATACCGCCGCGTGAATGGGTTTACGGCCGGCATCTGATCCGCAGGTACGTCAGCGCGACGATCGCCCCCGGCGGCCTGGGCAAGTCGTCGCTCGCCCTGGTCGAGACCGTCGCCATGGTCAGCGGCAAGGACCTGCTTGGCGAGCGTCCGACGGAGCCGCTGCGGGTCTGGTACTGGAACGGCGAGGACCCGGCCGACGAGTTGCAACGCCGCGTGATGGCGATCGCCCTGAAGTACGATCTAGAGCACCGGGATATCGGCGGGCGCCTGTTCATCAACTCCGGCCGTGACACCGAAATCGTCATTGCCCAGCAGAACCGCGACGGCGTGACGGTGGCCGCCCCCGTGGTCGAAGCAATCAAGGCCACGATCCGCGAGAATAAGATCGACGTGCTAGTGATCGACCCGTTCGTTTCCTCGCACCGGGTCAGCGAGAACGACAACGGCGCTATCGACCGGGTTGCCAAGACATGGGCCCGCATCGCCGAGGAGACCAACTGCGCCGTCGAGCTGATCCACCACGCCCGCAAGACCAACGGCAACGAGGTGACGATCGAGGACAGCCGGGGCGCCGTCGCGCTCCTGTCGGCCGCCCGCTCGGCGCGCACGCTCAACGGCATGACGAAGGAGGAGGCGGAGAGGGCCGGCGTCGAGAACCGCCGCGCGCACTTCCGGGTGGACAACGGCAAGGCCAATCTCGCGCCGCCGCCCGAGGGCTCGACGTGGTTCAAGATGGAGTCCGTCGCACTCGGCAACGGGCCGCTCGACAACGATGGCGACTACATCGGCGTCGTGACGCCGTGGACATGGCCCGATCCGCTTGAGGCCCTGTCGGTGGCGGACCTGCGCGCTGCGCAGGCTGCGGTGCAGTCCGGCGGCCCTTGGCGCGAGAACGTGCAGGCCAAGGAGTGGGTCGGGCGCCCGATCGCCCACGCCCTCAAGCTCAATCCAGACGACAAGGCCGACCGCGAGAAGGTCAAGCGGATGCTGCGGGTCTGGATCGAAACCGGAATGTTCGTCGTCGTGCAGGGCCACGACGAAAAGAGCCGTCCCCGCCCCTGCGTCGAAGTTGGGGAGGCTGCATGAACCTCTTTCCCCACCCTGCCGTGAAGGCTGTGGCCGCCCCCACCCCCACCCCTCTTCCCTATAAGGGAAGCGGGGAAGTGGGGAGGTGGGGAACGGCCACTTACGGCCCCCACGTCCCCACCTGTCCCCACCACACCTTTCAAGGTGGGGAAACCCGCCCATGATCGCCCTCACCGACCGTTTCGGCCCGTGGGCCGACGACATCGACCGGGCCGAGCGGCTGGCCCGGCTGCGATCCATGCGGGCCATCGTCCGCCTTGCCACCGGCCCGCGCGGCGAAGCCCTCGCCAACGAACTGCACCGCGCCGAGCGCGACGCCTCGCGCCTCCCCTTCGCACTGGCCGCCCTCGACCACCTGGCCCCACTCGACCGGCGCCAGATCCTCGCCAGCTACGCCGCCTTGCACCGCCCCCAGACCGAGGCCCGCACCGCATGACGCCACGTGAACTCGATGCGTACCGCGCCGGCCTGAAGCACTCCGCCGACATGGCCCTCATCTCGGCCCTGACGATCGAACTCCGGGACGACGCGGGCGAGGTGCGCCAGCGCGCGGCCATCGAGGCGCTGCGCGGGCTCGCCGAGGGCCTGAAGGCCGAAGCCCGGACGGAGATTTCCGCCGACGGCTTCCCTGCCATCATGGCCGCCATCGCCGCCGACCCGGAGAGTGCCGGAGTTGCGGCCTGCCCGGAGTGCTCGGGCCGCCTCGTCTGGATCAAGGATGCCAGCAATGGGCACATCCACGCCCGATGCGAGGGCTCGGGCTGTGTCGCCATCATGCAGTGAGGCCCGCGCCATCGGTCGCCAGCCTCAGCATTGCGCGGGCGACATGCCGCCTGAAACGAGAAACAACTAGAAGCAACTATCGAACACCATCGAGTAAGATTCCAGAAGTAGCCATTCCAAATGAGCGTAAGACACGTGTTCGGAATTGTGCTTTACTGATCCTCGAACAATTCGGTGGTGAGCGTGCCGCAGAAGTACCCGGATCATCTCTTCATCCGCATTGATCGCGAGTTGCGCACCGGCCTCGTTGAGGCGGCGCGGGCCGCGAACCTGTCGGTAAGCGAGATGGGCCGGCGCCTGATGCGGGACGCTCTGGCGAAGCCAGAGGTCGGGCTGAGCGCCCAAGGCAAGAGGAGTGCGGCCTAAATGGCGGCGGAAAGAAAAATCGGCGACGCAGTTTACCGCTGCGACAAGCTCAGTGCAGAGGAAGGGCTGGCCCTGTACGTTAAAGTCAACGACGTGTTCGGGGGCGATGCCGTCTTGCTCGCCAGCGTCGCAGTCAAGACGACGCGAGAAACCGCACTCAAGACCTTTGTTACGGTAACGATGCGCAATCAGCTTGAGGCCGGCAATGTTACGGATTTAATCAAAGACCTTGTGTCGATGTGCCAAGTCAACGGCGATCCGGCTATTATGGGTGTCCGTCCGTCCTCAATTGAGGATGCCGTCGAAGTCGCATGGTTCGCGATGGAGGTACAGCTTCGGGATTTTTTGTCCGCAAGCCTGGGCAGCCTTGGGACGACGTAGGCGACAACGATCCCGCAGGGCAGCTCAAGCCTAGAGAGATAAGCCGCGTCGCTCCGAACCTATCAGCCCCGAACTCTCATCGCATGTATTTGCTTCGACCAACTCCGGGCTTTGCGCACCCCCATATCTGCACGCTGGCCGAGCTGCGCACGGTCTACACGCTCGATGATCTCGCGGACTTTCACGAGATCTTGGACCTTCGGGAGGCGGCAGGCGCAAAGTCTATGAAGGCATCAAAGGACCGGGCGGCACGAGACGCGCGAGGGGGCAGGAATGGCCGTCGTTGAGGAGTTGGTGGCGAAGCTCGGGTTTCGGTACTCGGGCGCCAGCGAGGCCGCGAAGTTCATCAAGCAGCTTGAGCAGATGAAGCGCGCTCTGAAGGATGTCGGCAAGGGCGGGGACATCGGGTTCCGCGGCAATGGGCTCGGCCGCACCGTCCGCGACTTGGAGCGGGCGACCGTCGCAGCGCGGCGCTACCGGCAGGAGATGTACCAGGCCGCCCGAGCAGGCGGCGGGGGCGGCTTCGGCGGCTCATACGGCGGGGGCCGCTTTGCACGGCCGCCATCGGGGTACGGCGGAGGGCGCGGCGGCGGGGGCGGTGCTGGCAAATTTGGGACGGGCCTCGGCGAGGGCATCGGCGGCGGCCTTGGGGGGCGCGAACTCGGTGTCGGCGCAGCGGGCTACGTTGTCGGTCAGGGGCTCAAAACAGCGACTGAGCAGGCCATCAGTTTTGAGCGCGCCCTGATCGACGTGGGCAAAGCGACCGACGGCACTGGCACGCCGCTTAAGGCCTACAGCGACAAGCTTTTGGATCTCTCTCGGGCCACTGGTAAAACCAAGGAAGAACTCGCCTCGATGCTGGCGAGCGCAGGCTTTGCCGGGCGGCCGGGCCAAGACCTGATGCGCTTCACGGAGTTCGGCGCCAAGGCAACGGTTGCCTGGGGCCTCAGCGCGGAGGAGACCGGCCAGAACCTCGCGCAGCTCGGCAACATCTATGAGGCCGATCAAAAGCGTATCGAGGCCATGGCTGACGCTATCGACAAGATGGCGGATAGCTCGGCCTCCAAAGAGGCGGGGTTGCTCGACTTCGTGACGCGAGCCGGCGCGACGGGCCGTGCGTCTGGACTGTCTATCGAACAGATCCTTCCGTTCGCTGCGGCAATGAAGGAAGTAGGTGTTCGAACGGACGTAGCAGCGACCGGCTTCGAAGCGCTGCTGAACGTGATGAAGTTGGGCAAGGAGTTCTCCAAGAGCGCTGGCGAGGGGTTGGATGCGCTCGGCATCAACTCGACCAAGATGCGCCGACGGTTCGTAATGAACCCGCTCGAAGAAACGCTGAAGCTTCTCGAAAAGATCAAGGGCGTTGCCGATCCGCTCAAGCGCGCCGAGATCCTGACCAACTTGTTCGGCAAGGAATATCAGGACGACATTCAAAAACTTCTCAATGGCATCGACAAGATCAAAGAGTTCCGCGACATCCTTAAAGACCCGAAGAACTATGAAGGTCGCATTGTTGAGAACTTTGGCAAGCAGACCCAAACCGATGTCAACAAGATTGACCGCGGCCAGCGTTCAGCAGAGGTGGTTCAGACACGCGCCGGAGACGCAACCAAGTCGATACTCGCCGTAGGTATGGAGAACTTTAGCACTTTTATCAATAGGATTGAGACAAGCTCCAACGTACTTGAGCGATTTAACAAGCTACAAGAGGGCTATGCCTCTCAAGCCGAGGCGCAACAGACCAAAACCTTGGACGAGGTTGACCCCGGCAATGCTGGCATTCGCCGTTGGTTCAACGAAACCGCCGAAGCAATCGGCAACTACTTTCTCGGCACGCCTGGCATGGCTGCGCAGGAGAACGCCCTTTCCTTTCGGCAGGGCCAGAACGCGGCCCGCGCAGAAAGGGGCCTGCCCCCGATGGCCACGGCACAGCAGCAGTTCGGCGGCCTTGGCAACCGCATGAATTGGGCAGGGTCGGCCGGCGCTACGCCCGGCGGCATCGGTCCGGGCGGTCTCGGCAACCGCATGAACTGGCTCGCCCAGGGGGCGCAGCAGGGCGCGGCCGTGACGAACAACTACAGCAACACCGGCAACGATCAGAGGCAGCAGTCGGTGACGGTCAATCAGACCGTCAACGGCGTGCCGAGCGTGGCGCAGGCCGCCGCCTCGGGCGTGACCGGCGCACTGTCGAGCATGGGTTCCAGCCTCGTCAAAGGCAGCTCGGCCGCGACCGGCTCGGACACGGCCCCCTGATGGCAGCGCGACAGGAGATGCACTGATGTCCCGCCTTTTCGGCCGAGTCATCCGGGTTGAGGTTGAGGGCCCCGGCGGCTCCGCGACGTTCTTCGGCGATCAGCACGACGAGCCCGGCTTGCAGATCGCCTTCACGTGCACCCTGTCGATCGGCAGCAAGCCGAACAACGGCACGGTTTCGATCACGAACCTGTCGGAGGCCCGGCGCAAGATGCTGGGCAACGAATACACGACCCTCACCCTTCTGGCCGGCTACAAGGACACCGGCCCCGAGATCCTGTTCCGGGGCCAGATCCGAGACAGCGCCTCGGGGACCAAGGGCAGCGGCAAACGCGAGAAGCCGGACATCATCACGACAATCGAAGTCGGCGACGGCGACAAGGCATTTAACCAAGGCAAGGCGTCCAAGACGTTCAAGGCCGGCACGAAGCCCAAAGAAATCGTGGAATATCTGCGCAAGCAGATGCCGGGCGTGACGAAGGGCCAGATCAAAGGCTTGGACGATCTCCCCGCTACGAAGCGGTCGACGGTGCTCTACGGCAAGGCCTATCGCGAGATGGATACGCTCGGTCGAAAGCATGGGTTCTATTGGTCAATCCAGAACGGCGAACTTCAGATCGTGAAGTCAGACGAGCATCTGGGCAACCCGGTTCTGATCTCGGCCGAGACGGGGATGCTAGGGTCGCCCGTGATAACGGACAAAGGCTGCACCGTAACGACGCTCATCATTCCCGGTCTGAGGGTCGGGCACCTGATCGACGTTCGATCGAACTTCCTCGACACGGGCGCGGGAGGCCAGCGGGATAAGCGCGGCACCGACAGCGGCGGCGGACTGTTCCGCGTCGCCGCGATGTCCTTGGAAGGCAATTCCCGCGACGACGACTTTCAGGCGGAGATCGAGGCGCACCGCGTCCAAGGTGACAAGGTGAAAAAGTAGGTTGGAGGTTCAGGCTATGGCGGGTTTCCAAGGGACATCGACGCGGCACCATCCGCACGAGAGCCTTGCCGGGATGATCGAGGACGAGCGCGCCGACATCAACACCACGGCCGTTGGCATCGTGAAGGGCTACGACGCTACGACCCAGACCGCGAGGGTGCAGCCCAAGCTATCCATGGTCATCGCAGGCGAGACGCTACGCGCCCCGGAACTCGTGTCGGTGCCGGTGATGCACCAGCGAGCCGGCGGCCTCATCATGCACAAGCCGCTGAAGGACGGCGATGAAGTGGTGCTGCACTTCGGGCAGCGCTCGCTTGATGGTGCGATCGAGGACGGATCGGACCAGAGCGGCAACCGCTCCGGCCGCATGCACTCCCTCTCGGACGCCATGGCGGTGCCGACCGCGCACTCCAAGGGCAAGCAGCTCCCCAACCTCCCCGCCGATCGGATGCATTTCGGCTCCGAGGACGGCAAGTCAGGCCTCCAGATGAAGGGGGACGGCTCCTTCGACCTCGTGCGCAATGGCGACACGTTCCTCACAGTGATGGAGGACTTCCTGGCCGCCTTCCGCGACCACCTTCACGACGGCGGGGCGCCGCACGACAAAGTGGCAGTGGCCACCGATCTCCTGACCCGTGTCGGCAAGATGAAGGCGACCTGAAGCCCGGCGCCTTCAGCGGTTGGCGCACCCTCGATAGGCCTCGGCAAGCCGGGAGGATGCCGCGCTGTAATCGTCCAGTGCAGGGAGAAGCCGAAGGCGGCTTTCTTCCAGTCGTTGCAAGGCCGCCCGGCGCTCGCCGTCTGATACTGCGATCATCCCCTTGCTTGATTGGCGTCGCAGCATTGCTGCCACGCCGTCGATAGAAGCCGCCATGTCTCCCGCCACGTCGGTCATCTGCCGACAGTCCTGAACGGACGGCAGAGCGAAAGCCGGAGAGAGCGTCGCGGGCGACGCGACGAGGACGACAAAAGCGGCAAGGGCGAGGCGCATTCCCCCAATGTCGGGAGTCGCACAGCGGTTGTCGAGTGGGGACGGCTTTCGCCCGACGCCTCATCGCCATAAGGGTCTGCGAAATAGGCCGCCTCGCGCATCCCGGAACGCCATGAACGCCATGGACAACGTCATCCGCCCTTCGTTCGGGGGCCTTCAGCAACCAGCCAGTACCGAGCCTCCGGCCTATGAGGATGGCTACCAGCCGCTCCACGTCTACGGTCAGGCCGCGGGCTACCTCGTTGCCCTGATCAAGGACGCGAGCGGGCCGGAGGGGCTCGTGCTCAAGGTCGTGGTCGGCCCCGCCGCCGGGAACAGCATTGAGGCCGTGGCCTTCTTCGTCGCCTCCGACGAGGGGCGTGTCGATGCCGACGCCACTGCGAATGCGATCCTACGGACACTGGAGGTCGTTGAGGGTGATCGCTCGTCGGGGCGGCCCGCTTAGGGGCGGCCTACTGTCGACAACTCGAAACAGTAGGTGACGCTCTTGCTGGATGCCGAGGCCATCGAGGCCATGCGGTCAAGTGGCCCTAGCTGGTTTGAGGCCGCCGGACTTCGAGGCGTGCCTTTCGCGACCGGGTCAGGAACCTGCCTCCCTGGCGAGACTTGGCGAGAGACCGGCGCCTCGGCCGGCTGGAGCAACCCATGTCGAGCGACACGCAGAAGCACCGCCAACTCCTCGACGCCTTGAAGGCGGCGCAGGGCAAGCAAGACGGTTCATTCGAACAGGCCGTGACGCAAGCCTTCGAACACGTCTTCGACCACTTGGACCGGCTGATCTCGCACGTCTCCCTCGGCGGGCCGGAGGGAGAGGATCGAACGCTCAAGCCCGGCGAGTCGCCCACTCTTCGCTGATTGCCCTTGAGAGGAGGAAGCGGTCATCCGGCGTTGGATCTCGCCGTGGTCCATCCAGCGTGGAAGCGCTTAAGGAAGAGCAAACCCGTACTGGCTGGACAGGTCGCCCGGGCTGAAAGCGAGTCGCGGCGCATCCTAGACCGCGGCACTGAGCAGTTGGGCCGGTCGCTTGTGAAGGTGACCCGGCCCGGCCACCATCATCGGCGCGAATCAATCGATGGATGAGCCAGGGATGCCCCTGAGCCGGCAGCGCGCCAAGCGTCGCTCACCACCCGTGTCGCTGGGGGCGAGCTGATGGGACAGCTCCGAGGGGAGAGATCGTGATGCAGGAACCGCCCGACCCCGGCTTCGAACGCTACCTCGCCGAGGTCGATCGCACGCACCCGGAGCGCCCGCGGTACTGCTCGGGCCCGTTCCGGTGGTGGTATCCGCTGCCGGCGGTGCTGATGCTCGGCGGAGCGGTCGCTTTCGTGGCGTGGTGGCTGTCTTGGCTAGCCTGAACTACGGCAGGAGCCATCCACGTATGATCACGTCATGAAGAATGCCTCGACATGTTCTCGCAGTCCTCTGGGCGAGACCCGCAGACGAACACTCGTTGGGACAGGCGCTACGATCTTCACCAAACGCAGGAAGCCTTCGTAAGCCGCGCGCAAGTTACTAGTGTTTGGTTCTATGTCGGCTTTGACGAGAGCACCGGCGGCTGATTTCCAAAGGTCAGATTGCGGCCCGTGCAAGGCTTCTTCGAGACCATGCCGATGCAAGGCCGACAATGCGTCTGGCACATTCTCGACAAGCTTCACGCCAAAATCCGGTCGCTGCGGGTCAAGACATACCACTACAGAATCAGGGAATTCGGTCGACATCGACTTCTAACTCCTGAAGCTATCAATACGATACGAATGCTCGCTATAGCTTCAGGTTGCCTGCAAATACGTCCGGTTGCGTATCGTGGTAAAAGTTAAGTAACCCTTTTTAGGAAATTATGAAAGTTGCAGCTCTGCCTTAGACCCTCGCCCACGCGTTGCGGAACGATCCCCTTAGCAGGGCTGTGCTCGTTGCCGTTGGACAGACATCCGCTGGGAACGGGGCGACGGCTGCGTAGCGTGTCTGAAGCACCGATCGCTCTGTCGATCTGAGTGCTCAACGCTCGGCACCGCGGAACAACCGCCCTTTCACCAACGGTAGATGAGGCTTCCGATCACCGTTGCTGGAGCGCCACGGTAGCAGAAGCCCGCCTGACACGTGAAATAGTCGCGATCAAACACGTTGTTGGCATTCACTTGAGCGCGGAAACCCTTGTACTTCGGGTCGATGGCCGCAAAATCGTAGGCAACTAGCGCATCGAACAGGGTCACGGTCGGGTTGCGGACCGTGTTCTCGTCGTTGGCGAAGCTGTTGGCGTTGAAGCGGATGCCACCGCCCAGAGTGAGACCACTCAAGGCCGAGCCGGGCGGGAACAGGTAGGTCAGGAAGCCGGTGAAGGTGTCTCCTGGGATACCCGACAGAGCGTTGCCGTCGAGCGTCTGCCCCCCGAACGAGGTCTGGCTGAGATAGCGCAGGTCGAGATGGGTGTAGGCCAGGGTCAGGTTGGTGCCTGGGGCGAAGTTGGCGATGGCCTCCATCTCGAAGCCGCGTGACTGAACGGAGCCCGTCGCGATTTGGAAGGCGATGTTGTTCGGATCCGTGCGCAGCACACTGCTTTGCACGATGTCGAAGCCGGCGACGCTCGCCTGTATGTTCGTGTTCGGGATGAGATACTTGACGCCCGCCTCGATCTGATCGCCCGTCGCCGGCCGGAAGGCGCGCCCGGAAGCGTCGGTGCCCGGCTGCGGCGCGAAGGTCGTTGCGTAGCTGGCATAGGGGACCAGCCCAGGCGCGAGCAGGTAGTTGAGACCGACGCGGCCGGTGAGCACCTGATCGTTCTGCTGGGTCGCGATGCCTGTGGTGCCGACCGTGTTCTGGAACACCCAGTCGTAGCGGCCGGACATCGTCAGCACGAAGCGGTCGAACTTGGCCTGCTCCTGCAGGTAGAGCCCGACCTGATCCTGGCTTTGCGCGGTGCGCGGTCCGAGCGGCGGGGCGACGATCGCCTGCTGGCCATAGTTGCGCGTGATGAGGTCGAGGCCGGGCGCCGTGCCGAAGCCGAAACGATAGTTAAAATCATAGTGAGAGTAGTCGAGGCCCGCCAGCAGCGTGTGCTGAACCGGCCCGGTCGCGACATGCGCCTCGATCTGATTGTCGAGGGTGACCTGGCTGAGGTGCTGCCGCGAGAAGCCCGTCGCGCGGTTCGCGGTCGTGCCTTCGAGGCCAGTGATCGTGGTATAGCGGTAATCGGTGCCGACATCGTAAAAGCGGAAGTTCTGCCGGAAGAACAGATCGCCGTCGAAGCGGTGCTCAAACGCGTAGCCGATCCGGCCCTGCTGCTGCTTGAAGTCGTTGAAGGCGGGATCACTCGCATAGAGGCGGGTTGGCCTGGAGTTCTGATTGAAGAACGTCGTGCTGCCGGGCAGCTTGGTTTCTTGGTACTCGCTCAAGAAGGTGAAGGTCGTGTCGGCGGACGGCTTCCAAGTGAAGGCCGGCGCGATGTAACTGCGGTCGTCGGCGCCGCCGGGCAGGAAGGTGTCGGATTGACGCTTGAGGCCGGTGATGCGGTAGGCGAGCGTGCCGTCCGTGCCCTCGACCGGCCCGCCGACGTCGAAGTTGCCTTGATAGCGGTCGAAGTTGCCGGCCTGCAATTGCACCTCGCCGAAGGGGATGAACACCGGGCGCTTCGTCGTGACGTCGAGGATGCCGCCGGGCGAGCCGAGGCCGTAGAGCCCGGAGGATGGCCCCCGCAGGATGGTGGCGGCCTCAAGGCCGTAGGGCTCGATCCGCGGCACCGTCAGGCCCGCTCCGATCTGGCGCAAGCCGTCCCTGAAGATGCCGTCGTAGGTCAGGCTGAAGCCGCGCACGTAGAACGAATCGAAGCGCGGATCGAAGCCGAAGACGTTCGAGGAGACGCCGGCCACGTAGCCGATGGCCTCGTTGAGCGTCTGGACGTTGCGATCGTTGAGCTGCTCGCGCGTCAGCACCGTGACCGATTGCGGCGTCTCGATCAGCGGCGTGTTCGTCTTGGTCGCCGTGGGGCTGATGCGCGCGGTGTAGCCAGTGACGCCGCTCGGGCCGCCGCCCCCGCCGCTCGTTGCCGAACTGTCCTGGGAGACCGCGACGTTCCCGCCGAGGCCGCTGACGATGGGGCCGCCTGCGACCGAGATCTCACTCAGCTCGACGCTGGTCTGTGAGACAGCCGGGGAGGACAGGGCCGTCGAGGCAAGGAGAAGGCCGGCAAGCCGGCAGCGCGACAGGATCATGGATCAGACGGGGGTTATAAGCTTGGCCTTAAACGCGCTTGCAGGCTATTTATGACGAAAACAAGCCATATCTCGAAATAAATTAGCCTAGTTTTTAATTGATATAAATCGATGTGAATGAATCTTCTATGATTTTGATCGGGGGAAAGCCTGCTTTCCCTCCTCTTCCGAAATATATATTATATGATGATCTACAATCCATGATGGCATGGATTTGGCATTCCGACCGCTACGAGGGCGACGCCCCATGCTTCCCCGCTGCTCCCTGCGCCGCACCGCTGGTTGCCGATGACGCCCCCCTCGCGACGCGCTATCCTCGGTCTCTCGCTGGGGCTTTCAGCCGGCCTACGGCTCCCGCTCTCCGCGTCGGCCCAGGGGGCGGCAGGTGTGGAAGGGCCCGCGCCGCTGCCCGGCGCGATCCGGTTCGATCTCGGCGGCACCGACGGACGGGCGCCTCGACGCATCACGCTCTACATTCCGCCCGGCGACGCACCCTCGGCCGGATGGCCCGTCCTCACCCTGCTCGACGGCAATGCGGTCGTCGGCACGGCCATCGACATCGAGCGCGTGCAGGCATCCTACCCGAGTGGCAGTGGGATCGGCTCACGCTTTGCCATCGCTGCGATCGGAGCCGCGTCGGATGAGGCCTATGACGGCGTGGGCCGGTCATGGGACTATACCCCGCCGCCGGGGCGGACCTATCCGCCGCACAAGCCGGGCGGTCCGGAGCTACGGACCGGCGGGGCCGCGGACTTCCTCAATTTCGTGACACGGAATCTTCGGTCCGAGATCGCCCGACGCTGTCCCATCGACCACTCGCGCCAAGCTCTGTTCGGCCATTCCTTCGGCGGCCTGTTCGTTCTCTACGCGCTCGCCCACGCGCCGCAGGCTTTCTCCCACTGGATCGCTGCCAGTCCGAGCATCTATTGGGAGAACGGATCCCTGCTCGGCAGCATCGACGCCTTCGAGAAGGGACCGCCGGTTTGCGCCCGCGTGTTGCTGCTGGCTGCCGCCTACGAGGCCGAACTGGCGCCGTTCCAGCAGGACCTTCCGGGCCGCGAGCAGCGCCTGGCTCAACTGGGTTCCATTGGTATCGTCGACCGTGCACGCGCGATGGCGGAGCGGCTCGGCCGGCATTCTGGCGTGGTGAGCACTTTCCGCCTGATCCCAGGCCGTACCCACATGACCGTGCTGCCCGAGGCGCTCAACGAAGCGGTGGCCTTTGCCTTTCCGTTGAAGCCCGAGTCTTGCGCAATCAATGACAGGAAGGAATAGGACCGGTCGAGCACTCCCTCAGTCCTCGTCCCGCCGAACCCCGCGAGCAACGATCACGAGCTTTCCGTCAGGCAGTGGGCGCTGCAGCGCCTTTACCACAGCCCACGGCGCGCGCAGCCACGCGTCGCGCTCCTCCTCGCTCGTCAGGATTACCGGCATCGCCTTGGGGTGCACCGCGCCAACCTCGGCGTTCGGCGGGCATGTCAGGAAGGCATAGAGGTCGTCCGTCGTTTCACCGTCCTTGAGCTTGCGCACCGAGGTCCAGCCCTCGGCCCTGATCCCCGCGAAGCAGGCGAGCGGGCGCTCCTCGCCGAACGCGAACCAGATGTCGCCGCCGGCCGCCTTGTTGAACTCGCTGAACGATGACAGCGGGACGAGGCAGCGGTGCTGCGGCCCGAGCCAGCGGCGCCAGTGCGGCGAGCCGGTGTTGCGCACGTTGGTGACGCCGGGATCGACGCGTTTGCCCTCCAGCGCGAAGGCGGGCGAGGGCATGCCCCAGCGGTGCATTGCGAGCACGCGCTGCCCCTCCGCGACATGGACGATCGGTGCCGCGGTGTTCGGAAAGATGCCGGGCAGCGGCGGCAGGTTGCCGGTGCGGTCCGTGTCGATCCGGAAGGCGCGCCGGATCTCGTCCTGGCTCTTCGTCAGGCTGTAGAGGTTGCACATGGGTGCAGTTTTAGCAGATGCATTGGCAATTATGTATCTTGCAAGCTCGGCAGTGTCAGTGCTGGGTAACCACCCTAGGGTCATCCGGAGCGGCGAAGATGGACAAAGACGACTTCCGACTGTCCGCAGAGGTGACGGCTTTGCGCGGGATGGTGATGATGATCGCGCCTACGGCGTTCCGACTGGCGGGGATCACACCCGACGCGGTTGAGGAGATTGCCGCGGACTACGTGAAGGGCTTGGAAGGCATGGCTGTCGCCCCCGAGCACGCCGAGGCGATGGAAGTCATGAAGGCCGCCAATATCGAAGCGACGGTAAAGCTCTACACGCGGGTGGCGCAGGCAATGCGGACGCAGGTCGGTGGCGATCTTGCTGACGATGAGACCACTGCCTGAGTGTACCCCGGTGTGAGGCGCACAAGCTTGACGGCCTACAACATAGATCGTTACGCCACCTCACGCAGGGCGGGCTCGTTAAGAGGCGGAGCGCGGGCATCGAGCGCCCAGGGCATGACGCCGCCGAGCGGGGCGAACGCTGAAAACACCGCCAAAATCACCCGCACCCACACCTAAAGGCCGGAATGTCGATGTTGTTGCTTATAGTTTTGCAGGCGGGCATGGAAGCAACGTGGTCGCGTCAGGCAGCTGCCTCAAGGTGATGTCATCAACGAGAACGGTACATACGACCTAAGACATAGCCAGCCAGCGGGATGATCGGCAGGTTTGAGTTATGGACTTGATGTTTTGGCTAACAAATGCCCAGTGGTCCGCAATACAAGCTCACCTTCCTCAGCGATTGCAAGCGGACCATTTAGATATTCGTAGTAAAATATCTGGGATAATTCACGTTGGCTTGAGCGAATGTCTTTGGGCTGACTGCCCGACGGATTATGGGCCACACAGCACGGTGTACGGGTGCTTTCGGCGCTGGCGACACCGCCAATTTTGGAAGGATATAATAGCCAGCTTCGAGCAAAATGGCTGGTCTTCCGAAGCTCGTGCCCTGGATGCCACGCAAGTAATACATTGTCGGCCTCCTCATAAAGGCATGCGGATAGATCGTTCATGGCGTGATTCATTTCAAAAGAGCCGAGATCCGCACAATGCCTCCTCACGAAATAAAAGAGCTGTCAAATTGAGGGAAATAAATTAGCAAACTCAATGCGAGAATTATGAATTCATTTTGCAAACAGGCGCGGTCACAGCCAATGCGCCTTTCAATCCGATTGTGGAAGTTTGCCATAAATATGCAACCTAATTGATCATCTTTTACTGTATCAACGACGTCATTTATTCGAGGAAATTTCCGGAAAATGTATCTTTGAATTATTCTAAGGCAAAACTAATGTTGCTAGACGGCAACATATAAAAAGCGAAGCGCTTAGATCGCTTGTGGCCAGCTTGGCCATGACGTATGCCAGCCCAGAATGCTGATAAGTATCAGCAGTTTATTACCGTTCCAAACAACCTTCTCCGCAGCAGTATGCGGCTGATTGCAGGCTCTCGCACTGCATCTGGGAGTTTAGCATGCCGTTCAGTGGCTCCAATCGATCTTCCGGTTCGGCGTCCGTCCGGTCGGCTGCTTTGGCCAGCTTGTCGCTTCTTGCGCTTTTCCTCGGCAGCAGTGCGGCGTGGGCGCAAACACAGACACAAACCACGACACTCGATGAAATCTCGGTCGCGGGACAGGTCGGCCCGACGAGAGTCGGTTCGAGCACTCTTCCCGGCGCGGGCCTGCCAGCTAGCACCATCGTTCGCCCTGGTCAGGTTGTAACCGAAGATCCTCGGGGACCTGTCGACGGCTTCGTGGCGACTCGCACCTCGACAGCGACGAAAACCAACACCTCGTTGCTTGAAACCCCGCAGTCGGTCAGCGTCATCGGTCAGGAGCAGCTCCGAGCCACTGGTGCTCAGACGCTAACCCAGGCCACCCAATATACGCCCGGCGTGTATTCCGGCGTGTTCGGCAACGACGCTCGCTTGGATTGGTTCTTGCTGCGCGGCTTTGTCGCTCATGACTATGGGCTATACAAGGACGGTCTGCAGCTTCTGAATTACGGCTTCAACTATTTCCGCACCGATCCGTTCGGTATTGAGCGGGTCGAAGTCCTGCGCGGCCCGTCCTCACTCCTGTTCGGCTCCGGCACCCCTGGCGGCATGATCAATACGATCACCAAGCGGCCAACCAGCGTACCGTTCGGCTATGTCGAGGCAGGTGCGGATTCATTCGGCAACGCCTATGGTGGCTTCGATATAGGTGGACCGGCTGATAAGTCCGGCCATTGGTTCTACCGCCTGACCGGCATCGGCCGCGGCGGCGGCACTCAGGTCGATGGCGTGGATGCCGACCGCATCTACATCGCGCCTGCGCTGACCTACAGGCCTGACGGCGCCACCTCGTTCACGATCCTCTCAAGCTATCAGAAGGACTGGACCGGGGTCACTGCGAACTTCCTGCCCTACAGCGGCACGGTCGTGCCGAATGCCAGTGGGCTGTTTATTCCCCGCTCGCTCAACGTCGGCGATACCAAGCTCAACACCTTCCGCCGCGAGCAGGCCTTCGTCGGCTACGAATTCGAGACGGCCCTCGACGCTACCTGGACGATCCGCCAGAACGCCCGCTACTCGTTCAGCCAAGCCTACCAGAACTCGTTCATCGGGCAGCTCGGCTATCTCGCCGGAACGAACGAGACCCAGCTCGCCCGGTACCAGTTCCGCGATAGCTCCCGCGTGAACCTGTTCCAGATCGACAATCAGGCTCAGGCCGACTTCTCCGACGGCCTGTTCCGCCATACGGCCCTGTTCGGCGTCGATTACAAGAACTACACGCTGCACGATACACAGGCATCCGGCTATCAATTTCCCGGCGTGCCTGCGCTGGATATTATCAACCCAGTCTATGGTGTGACGCCGCTTCCGCTTTCGCCCTACCTTGCCGACAGGGATAACTTCCAACAACTTGGGTTCTACGCGCAGGATCAAATCCGGATCACCGATAATTTCTCGATCATTGGCGGTGTTCGTGCGGACTTTGCCTCTACGAGCGTTGATAAGCAGCTGTTCGGAACGGATAGTAGTCGTAAAGATCAAGCTCTGACGTACCGCATCGCTGGTGTCTACAACTTCGACTTCGGCTTGGCGCCCTACGTCTCTTACGCGACATCCTTCCAGCCGCAGATCGGGTTCGACGCCGTTACCGGCGCTGCTTTCAGGCCAGACAACGGTGAGCAGGTCGAGGTTGGCTTCCGCTACGCGCCGGTCGGCCAGCAGTGGATCTTGTCCTTCGCAGCCTTCGATCTCACCCGCAGCGACCCGCTGATCCCAGTGCCTGGGACCATCACGAGCTTCGTTCAGCTCGGCTCCGTCACCTCGCAGGGTGTCGAGGCTCAGTTCGTGGCGACTCTCACGCAGGGCCTGAACGTCACCGCATCGTTCACGGCCTACGACATCAGGTACGGGTCCGACACACTGACACCGATAGCTGGCAGAACACCGACGGCGACGCCGCAAGTCCTCGCGAACGTCTTCGCGGACTACACGTTCCAGGATGGTCCCCTGCGCGGCTTCGGTTTTGGCGGCGGCCTGCGCTACGTTGGCAGCTCCTACGCGCTCAACAACACCCTACAAGGTCGCCTGAGCGTTCCCGAATACCTGCTCTACGACGCCACGATCCATTATGACTTCACGAACGGCATCCGGGCATCAATCACAGCAGCAAACATCGGCGACGATCGCTTCGTCTCGGCGTGTCAGGATAACTTCAACTGCTATTACGGCGAAGCTCGAAGGATCCTGGGCAGCATCAGCTACAAGTGGTGAGACGTAGCGATCGACCCTGCGCAGCGACGTGCAGGGTCGATCAGTTCGCTACTTAATTCGGCACGCTTCAGGGGCGGGGCGTCCCTCACGCATGAGCCGTCGGCAGCTCCTCCACCCGCGTCGTGTAGCGGGGCGTCCGCATCTCGAACTTCGTCGCCCAGCCGCGCCGCTGCCGCTCCAGCCCGGCGCGCGCCGGCACCACCGCGCCCCGGCCCCAGCGCGCGTTGCAGGCGTCGAGCGCGCCCATCAAGCTTGCCGAGCGGTCGCGGTCGAGCCGGCCTATCAGCGCCCGCTGTGAGCCCGCCAGTGGTACGAGGTCGGTCGTGACGATGCCGGCCTTCGAGTAGCGCCACGGCGGGCTACCCTGCTCACGCCAGGTGCGGGCTACGCCGTGCAGCGCGGCCGGAATCAGGGCCAGCGTGTCGTTCGTCGCCTCGGGCAGGCTCACCACGGTCGAGACAGAGCGCATCGGCTCGCCGCGATCGTGCTCGCTCGTGTGGTAGAAGACGGTGACGTGGGAGGTCGCTAGCCCCTCCCGCCGCAGCTTCTCGCCGAGCCGTGTTGCATGCGCGGCCACCGCCTGCTCCAGCTCGGCCCGCTCCGTCACCCGACCGGAGAACGAGCGCGTCACCGCGCAGCCCTTGCGCCGCGCCGGCACGAGGTCGAGCCCCAGGCAGGACACGCCGCGCAGCTCGTGGATCATCCGCTCGCCCACCACGGTGAGCGCCTTGCGCACCGGCCGGGGATCGATGTCCCGGAAATCCGCTACGGTATCGATGCCGAGTGCTTCGAGCTTCGCCAGCGAGACGCGGCCGACGCCCCACAGCTCGCCGACGTGGATGCGGCAGAGCCAGTGCTCGTAAGCCGCCGGGTCGGTGAGGTCGCACACCCCGTCGAGTTCGGGTACGCTCTTGGCGATGTGGTTGGCGAGCTTGGCCAGCGTCTTGGTCGGCCCGAGTCCGACGCAGGTCGGGATGCCGGTCCAGGCTCGCACGGTCGCGCGGATGTCGCGTGCGAGCGCGACCCGGTCGCGGCGGGTGAAGGCGGTGAGGTCGAGGAAGCTCTCGTCGATCGAGTAGACCTCGACCTCGGGCGTGGCGTCGCGGTAGATCGCGTTGATGCGCGCGCTCATGTCCCCGTAGAGGGTGTAGTTCGACGAGAACACGCGCACGCCCTGTGCCTGACACATCTCGCGGATCATGAAGTAGGGTGCGCCCATCTTGATCCCGAGCGCCTTGGCCTCGGCCGTGCGGGCGATGGCGCAGCCGTCGTTGTTGGACAGCACGATCACCGGCACGCGGGCGAGCTTGGGGTCGAACACCCGCTCGCACGAGCAGTAGAACGAGTTGCCGTCGATGAGCGCGATGGCGCGCCCACCGCCGATCCGGTCGCGCAGCCGTGCCGCCGGCCCGCTCACCGGGACCGTCCAGCCGCGGCGAGGTGCCAGCGAATGGTGAAGCGCACCACGCCCCAGATCGCGGCCTCGGCGAGTTCCTGCAGCGCGTAGACGGGCAGCTCGGCGTTGTCGAAGGCGAGCCGTGCGCGGTTGCCCTCGACCACCATGCGCTTGATCGACATCTCGCCATCGACAGCCGCGACGACGATGCTGCCGTGGCCGGGCGTCAGGCTGCGGTCGACGCAAGCGAGGTCGCCGTCGTGGATGCCGGCATCGCGCATGCTGAAGCCGGCGATGCGCCACAAGAAGGTCGCGGGTGGGTTCGGCACGAGCCAGCGCGGCAGCTCGATCGCCTGCTCTTGGAAGTCGTCGGCGGGCGACGGGAAGCCAGCGCAGAGGGCGGGGCCCATCACCGGCACGCGAATCGTGCCGACTCCGTCGGCGGGCAGTTCCTCGACGCGGTAGAGCGGCGCCTTGCTCATTCCGCGCGGGCCTCAACGAGTTGGCCATCCACGCGTCCTGCACGGACGTAGCCGTGGGAGATGGCACGCCGCGCTACGGCGAGGTCACCCTCCGCCCGCAGTAGATCCTCGACGGCGAACGCGAGCGCCCGCTGCGCATCGCCGCCGGCCGCTTCGAGGTAGGCGAGCGCGGCCAGCTCCGCCTCGCTCATGTCGGCGATCGTCTGGACCTGCGCTGCCGTCGCCATGCCTGCCGCCCCTGATCACCGACGAGAACAGGAAGTGAACAAACAGCGGGGCGGTTCCCGGTCAAGGTGAGGGTGGAAAGGCGGTGGACTGCCTGCGGATAACGGGGACGAATCAGCACCCAAGGCTTGACGGAGGAGCGTCACGCTGGTGCGTCAAGGCCGCACCGCCTCCACTCGATCATGAAAGCCATTAGCTGCTAAGCTGCGCCATGCCTGAACCACCCAGATTGGTCCCTGATGCAACGAACGAGCCTTCAGCTGAACTCGAGGTGCTCGGCATGCTGCTCGCTAACGCCGAAGCGGCAATCCAATTGGTCGATGCTGCGACTGCGCCAGGCCTGCACATTGCATTGCTCAAACTGATCGCCCGGCTGGGCTACGAGATAGAAAAGGTTGTGCATATAGGGAGCTGCTGAGGTTCGTCCGAGCTATCGTATAAACCTTGCATCGTACGTCCGCTTGCTAGGCTGTAGTCTCGCGCCGTGCGATCTCATCTGCGCGAGCCACCCACAGCGCAGTCTTGATGGAATCGGACACGATTGGCAGGGCGCTCAGCGCTGCGGCTCCATCCAGGCGCACGCCGCCTTCCAGCACCAGCTCTCCGGCCCCCTCAATCACTTCTTTCGCGAACTTGCTGATGCGTGCCTCGGCGTAATCATCAGGATCGGGCTCATCGGCCATTCGGCCCTGATCGATGAGGGCGCCCGCTAAATCCTGCGCCATTGCGATGAACGCTTGGCCAATGTCCTCAAGTCTAGTTGCAAGCTCAAGCGGCGGCTTTCCTGACTGGCACATCTCCTCGACGAGGCATCTGTGTAGGGGCACCGCGACATCTAGGAGAGACCGAAAGTAGAGATCGGCATGCTGCAGGGTTTTAGTGCTAGCCATGGGCGAAAGACCTACGGGATAGGAACAGCGTCAGCGCGCGGTGCGCCGGTCGGTCTCGGGACAGTTCGCAGGCCGTGAGCGAGAGCGATCCAGTGCGCCGGGCGCGTGCCAACGCCCCTCCGGTCGGATGATGAGGAGCGGATCGGCACCGATCGTGATAGCGTCTGGGTGCTCCGGGATTTCCGCGAGCATCTCGACGTATTCATGATCCGAAAAGTGGAATTGCTGTGCGCCTGGGAACGGGCGCGCGCCGGCACGCAGCCAGAAGTCAACGAGTCGGGTTTGGGCGTGCCCGTAGACCTTGGTGTACCCCTTCATGCGGCACAGTTCGTGCGCAGCCTTGACCAAGACTGCCGCCAGCCGGGACCGGCGCTGCTTGGGTAGCACTGCCACGCGTTCGAGCTTAGCAAAGCCTGCGAACCAGCGGATGCGCAGGCAGGCGGCGACTTCGTCGCCCGTAAAGCCGAGCAGATGAGTTGCGGAGAAATCGTTGCCGTCAAATTCCTCGACGTAAGGGCAATCCTGACCCGACATATAGACGGCAGCGCGGATCGCCATGACCTTCGCGAGGTCGTCATGGGTGCGTACCACCGTCACGGTGTGCTTGAGCTTCGTGCTCGGATAGCTGTCGTAGAGGGGGCGGCTGTCCCGCTCTCGCCGGAAGATGTAGAGGTGTTCCTGCGTGGTCTCGGTTGACGGGCAGGGCTCGAAGCCGATCCGGCGGGCGAATGCCCGCCCATTCGGGGTGACACCGCGGGCATAGATGTCGGCGTCCCGGCAAATAGGCGTCGACCACCGCTGCCAAGCCCAGGCGATGCCGGCCGCAAGGCGGCCCGGCGCGTAGATCGCCCAGATGTAGATGGCCGCGGGCGGCTCGTGCTGGGCTGCGACGTGCTCGGGCGCGGGATCGGAGCCATCGAAAGTCCCGTCAAGCAGCGCCCGTAGCCCCGATGCGGTGAGCGGCAGCCACGCGATGAATCCGCCTGCCCGCGGCTCGGTAATGTCGTGTTGATCCCGCAGAGCCAGGGCGTGGACCGTGTCGGGATTGGCCGACATCACTCGGCGAATCACCGAAAGCTCAATTGCACTGCCGAGTTCGGATCGCCCGCGATCAAAGAAGCGCGCCAGCTCCGCGTCGGAGGGTGTGTAGGCGACTAAGTGCTGCGCGGCGCGCGCGGCATCGATCTTGTCCAGAGGGGTACAGGGCCGGTCCCGTTCGTTGGGCGGCGCATCGAATGTGATGCCCCTGAAATGCTGATTCATTTCCCTGGCTCGTTAACTTAGGCGATACAAGTTCCTCCTTCCATTCGCATCTGGAGCCGGCCCTGCATGCCCACTGACCCGTCACAGGGTGTGGCGTTTTCCGCACCACCCACGGGCCATCTGCCTGAACGAATGCCGGACTGGCATGCGATCTGGATTTTCCTAGAGTTGTATCGGCACGGAAGTTTTCGCGCCTGCGAGCGTGAACTGAGGATCACCGTGAGTTCGATCCGGCGATCCGTCAGCAAGCTCGAAAAAGACCTGAATGCACGCCTGCTCACCCGCCATCCGGACGGGATACGCCTCACTCCGGAGGGACACCGCGTTGCGGCGGTGGGCGCCGAAATGGAGCAGCAGGTTCTGGGACTGCTGCGCGCCCACGATGCGCTCGCACCGGGCGAGCAGGGGACCGTTCGAATCGCCGTCACAGAAGGGCTGGGTGCGATCTGGCTGACGCCGCAGATGGTCGAGTTCCAGCGGCGCTCGCCCGGCCTGCGGATCGATCTTTCTTGTGGCATGACCTCGGCGGATGTGCTGCGGATGGAGGCCGATCTGGCGGTGCAGGTGACCCGGCCCGAAGCCCTGGACGTGAAGGTTGTGCGCCTCGGCTACATGCATCTGATGCCCTACGCCTCGGCGGGCTACATCGCCGAGTACGGTCGCCCCACGTCTCCGGCTGAACTCGCGACCCACCGTCTCGCCATCCAGATCGCCGAGCAGGCGGCCACCGTGGAAAACCTCAACCGGATCTTCGCCGGTGCGCCGTTCACGGGCACGATCGCCAACACGACGAACGCCAGCAGTGCGCATATCCTGGCCATCGCAAACGGGGCGGGCATCGGCTGGCTGCCGACCTACGTCAGCCCGCTGCGCACCGGCCTCGTGGCGATCGATTGCGGTGCGACGGCACGGGTCGACATCTGGTTGACCTATCATCCCGATGTCGAGCAGATTCCGCGAGTGCGCCGTGTCATTGATTGGCTGCGGACCTCCTTCGATGCGAAGCGCTACCCATTCTTCGGTGAAGGCTTCATCGCTCCGGGCGAGCTGCCCGCACTCGACCGGTTCGCCCCCCTCAAAGACCTATTCCAGCAGTTTCTCCCACCAGCGTGAATCGAGGCGGAGAACTATGCATCGAGCACGCTGGGCGGCTGCAGCGGCCATCACCGTCTTCGGGATCGGTGCCGGCAACGCGCAGGCCGAGCCCGTCACAGGCCGCGCCACCGTCATCGACGGCGATACCCTCGACATCCGCGGCCAACGCTTCCGGCTCCAGGGCGTCGATACCCCCGAGAGCGCACAGACCTGCCAGGACGCCCGCCGCCGGACCTACCGCTGCGGGCAGAAGGCGGCGCTCGCTCTTGCCGACAAGATCGGCTCCGGCACCGTCTCCTGCGAGCCGATCGAGACCGACCGCTACGGCCGGTCCGTCGCGGTCTGCCGGCTCGGCGCGCTCGACCTCAACGGCTGGCTGGTCGAACAAGGGCTCGGGCTCGCCTACCGCCGATACTCGACCGCCTACGTCGCGCAGGAGGATACAGCGCGGGCGGCCAAGCGTGGGCTGTGGGCCGGCACCTTCACGCCGCCTTGGAATTGGCGCCGCGACAAGCGAAGCGGCCCGGAGGGGCAGATCGGCGGCACTGCCGCTCCTGCACCGCCTGCGGCCGCCCTCGGCACGTGCGCGATCAAGGGCAACATCTCGCGTACCGGCGAGCGCATCTACCATCTGCCCGGCACGCGGGACTACGCTCGGACGCAGATCAGCCCGAAGGCCGGCGAGCGGATGTTCTGCTCGGAGGACGAAGCGCGGGCTGCGGGCTGGCGGGCGCCGAAGAGCTGAGAGCGTCGCGCCTGCCACTCAACCCGCAGCACGCCGATTGCGGATCACCGAGAGCAGCGCCCCGTAGATGCAGGCGGCGAGCGCGCCCATCAGGACCAACAGGGTGATCGTCCGGTTCCAGAGCCGGTCGAGCCCGAGATCGGTGGTGACGAGGTCGGGCCGAGCCGGATCGGCCATCACCCCGACGCCGTAGTCGCCTGCGTGCAGGCCCGCGAACACGTAGTTCACCCGCCGCGTCACGCTGCCCTGGGCCGTGCGCAGGTTCAGCGTCACGTCGCAGATGTGGATCACGAGCTTGGTGCTGCACTTACCTTCGCTTACCCGAGCCTGCGGGGCTGGCTGCGCGGTCTCACGCACCTGCCAGTCGGAAACCACGACGGGCGCCGTGAACCAAGCGCTGGCCCCCAGGATACCGCCGAGCGTGACGACGCCGAACAGCACGAAGAACATAGCGGTCCAGCCCATACGCTCGGGCGGTAGGCGCAGGGAATCGGACGTCCGGGTCGTCTCGGTCTTCAGGGATGCGCTCATCGGTTCCTCAGGCAGGCTGTGCTTCGGAAGGGGTGGCGCGGGCCATGCCAGTCTCGGCAGGCATCCGCTCGGTCAGGGCCTGCTCCGCCAGGATCCGGCGGGCCTGGTGGGCTGCCCGGTAGAGCCCGATCAGTTCGGCAAAGTCCTGCGGCCTCATCCCGCGCGGCAGGCCGACCGAGACGGTGACGATGCCGCGCTTGGCGTCGAGCTTCACGTTGCGGCCGCCGGGGACGCGCTGCGGGAAGACGGCTTCGGGCGGCAGCAGCAGGCGCGTCACCATGGTGCTCTGGCTGAGCGTCATGTCGAGATCGGCAACAGCCTCCCAGGGAATCGTCCGGTCGAGGCCCGGCGCCTTCAGCCCCTCCGGGCTCAAGGTCAGGGCGAGCGGATCGCCCCGCCACAGGATGAAGCCGCCGACCGCGCCGAGGAGCGCAGCGAACGTGAGCGCCACCGCGAGGACGATGCGGGCCTCGTGGAGTGAAATCCCCGGGATGCGGAACAGAGCCAGGGCGAGCGCCACGGCGGCGAACAAGCCGCCGCCCACCGCCAGCGCCAGCCCGCGGGCGCGGTGGTTGGCATGCAGCACCTGCTCCTCGGTGCCGACTTCCGCGACCGTCGCCTCCAGATGCTCCCGCACGGCCGCCTCCTGGGCGCGGACCGCGCCGAGGAAATCGCCGGTCGCCGCCCGGCACAGCCCGGCCGGGTCGGCGAAGTAGGCGGCGAGCTGCCCCAGCGCATGGGGCGGCGGCGCGACGCGAGCCGCTGTCAGAAGATCGGCGTCGATCGTCCGCCCCAGGGCTGCGATGCGTTCGCGTGTCGGCGGATGTGTATCGGTGGGGTGAGGCTGCTCCTGCTCCAGATGAGCTGCGGGATCGTCGAGGCCGCGCGTGCTGGCGCGATCGAGGATCGCCGCAACGAGGTCAGGCGGAGCCGAGCCGGGCGCGTTGGCCGCCTGCTCCAGGGTCTCGGCGATACGGGGACCCAGTGCGCCGCTGCGCAGAAGCGCCCGCGCGGACGCCTCCGTCGAGGTCGCGCCGGCACCGGCCGCGTCGGCCGCGAACTCGCGCACCCGGCTCCAGTGGCGCACGGCGAGGTGGAAACGCTCCATCACGAACAGGCCGAGCCGCACGGACGGCCCGAGCAGGCCGAGAGAGCCCTGCTGGCCCCTTGCTACTGCGTCGAGGGAGCGCCCGACGCCGGCATAGATCGGTAGGAAGCGTGCGCTGTAGGCGGTGTCGCCCCCGGCGTAGTGGGCGAGTTCGTGACTGATGATCGCTGCGATCTCGTCGCCGCGCATCAGGGCGAGATAGGGCAGTGGCACGTAGAGGATGCGGCCCGTAAGCTGGGTGCCGCCCGGCTCCAGCACGGCCGGGCCTGCGGTGACGAAGAAGCCCTCGGTCAAGCCCACGACCAAAGCCTCGGGCTTGAGCGCACCCATCCGCTCGGCGAGCCCTTCGGTGAGCCGCCACAGGCCGGGCGCCTCAACGGGTGAAATCCGACGGCCGAGGATCGGCAGCGGGTCGGGTTCGAAGGCGTCGAGCGCCCGGCGCAGTCCGAGAAGCGCACCGCCGGCAGCGATGATCACGGCGCCGACGGCCACGGCGGCGAGCGCCAGGAGCTTCATCCCGCCGCCGCTGAGGCCACCGGGCACGAACATCCCGGCTTCGAACAGGATCACCGCGACGAAGCCCGCGGTCGCGGCCAGGATCTGGACGGCGAGGAGGGCGGGAAGCACCCGACGCATGAGCGAGAAACCACGCACCAGCGCGTCGCGCGAGCGGCGGCCTACCCCTCCGAGCAAGGCGCCGGCCAGCAGCACGATCAGGGAGAGCGCCGCGGCGATGCCGCCGCCCACCACCGCGACCGGCGGGAGCACCCGGCGCCAGTCCATCACGGTGGCGAGCGTTCCGGCCTCGTCCCGCGCCTCGCGTGCCTTCACCACGGCATAGGGCCCGCCGTAGTTTTGGCCGTTGTGGCGGAACTGCATGCGGTAATCGGGCCGCCCGTCCCGCGGCGAGCGGGCCTCCAGATCCGCCACGACCCTAGAAAGCCGGTCGCGCTCGGCTGCGAACTCGGCCCCATCATCGGCGCCGCGCTGCCCCTCCCAGAGGCCGAGCAGCAGGATCGCGAGCGGAAGCAGCACGGTGGCCGCGACGAGCCCCCAAAGGGCGCGAGAACGCGAAGGCGCGCGCGAAGTCGTGGCCTCGGAAATGGTCACCTCCTGAAGCACCGAAGGATCGGCGGCGACGCCGCGAACAAGCAGCGTATCCAGCGAAGCAAACACGGCACCTTCACAAAGAAGGCGCCTGCGGAAGTTTGCCCTCGATCCGGAAAGTAGAACGCAACCAAAGTCGTGATTTGTTCGGCGGCAGGATTCCTACCTTACTCTGCGCCTGCGTCAACCTGATGCTGTTCAGCTCGCTGTCCCATCGCGGCTTGATGGCGGTGCCGAACTCTCGTGTGCGTGCTACGACAGACCGTCTTCGCGGAGCCTTCCTATGCGCGCCTCCATCCTGACGTTCCCCATCCTCGCCGCTCTGGTTCTCCCGGCTGCTGCGCAGGCGCCGGCCCCGTCTGCCGCTCAGACCGCGCAGCGCGACCGGATGAAGTCTTGCAACGTCGATGCCGGCACGCAGAAGCTCGCTGGCGACGCCCGCAAGAGCTTCATGGCCGACTGCCTCGCCGGCAAGGCGAGCGCGGCGCCCGAGAAGAAGCTGACACCCCAGCAGGCCAAGATGAAGGGCTGCAATGCGGACGCGTCGGCAAAGAACCTGAAGGGCGCCGACCGCAAGGCGTTCATGAGCACCTGCCTGAAAGGGTAGACCACAGGCGCCGTCGAAGGCTGGCAACGAAATCGTGATGACGGTGGTTAGGTGCCACGCTCAAGCATCGGTGCGGGAGCACGAGGAGCGTTGCCCATGTCCGTCACAACCATTCTGCTGATCCTGCTCATCCTCATCGCGTTCGGTGGTGGTGGCTTCCTCGGCGGCGGAGCTTATCGCGGTCCGGGCTTCGGCTTGGGCGGCATCCTGCTCATCATCCTCATCGTGCTGCTGGTGACCGGCAGGATCTGAGGCTCACATTTAGGCTGCGGGGCCGATTGGTCGTATCGGCCCCGCAGCCTTCGCGTGCGGTCTCACCGGCCGGCCAGGACAAAGGCGAGTTTGAGAATCTCAGCGCCGAAGGCATCTGCATCAGCTGTACGGCGAAGTAGGCTGGCGCTCTGATCGGATCGAGGCGAGCCTACTGACCCTGGGGCGTGCCCTGCTGACCCTGACCGCCTTGCTTGTCCTTCTTGTTGGCCTCGTGGTGGCCGATCGCGCAGCCCGCTGCAGCCCCGGCCTTGCCGTGCCCAGCCATGCTGCCGGCCGCGCCGCCAACGATCGCACCCTTAAGGCAGCCTTTGGCCTCGGCCGGCGCGGAGGTGGTCAGAAAGCCAAATGCGAGCGCCGCGGCGGCGATGGCTGCATGTCTCATGGGATGACCTCTCATGTCGTTGAGAGGCCAACCTAAGGGCCGAAGGGGTGTTCCGACGCCTTATGCTGCAGCGGGAATGCTCAGACCGTTTCGGCGGTCTTGCGCGAGCGCACGCCCCGCTTCGGCTTGGCGGCCGGCTCCGGTGCAGGCTCCGGCGCGACTTCCACCTTCCGACGCTGATTGCCGAGCCCGAGCTCCCTCGCAAGGGCAGACCGAGTCGCCGAGTAATTCGCCGAGACCGCCGGATAATCGGATGGTAAGCCGTATCGGGCGCGGTACTCCTCCATGCTGAGCCCATGCGTGGTGAGATGCCGGCGCAAAGTCTTGTAGGGCTTACCATCCACGAACGAGATTAGCGCATCCGGCGTGATGGACTTTTTGATTTGGGCTGGGGTCGCTTTTGCTGCCTCGGGCTCAGAAACAGTCGGCACCGCCGAAAGGCTGGTGAGCGCGCCATGCACCTGAATAAGAAGCACAGGCAGCTCAGCGGCTGGCACAGAATTGTTGCTGACATAGGCTGAAACGAGATCGGCGGTCATAGCCAGCAGATCGGGCGAATCGACTTCATCCATTTTGATCATCTCCTTGCGATACGATCAAAAACCATGAAAACAAACGTTTAGCAACATTGTGCGCCCGCTGAAGCATCGAAGCCAACGCCTCACGATGTTGCTGCGGAAGGCTTTAAAGAGCTATTTCGCGGCTTTGGCCGATAGGTATGATCGTACTGATCGCACCCTGCGGGAGTAGGCAATGACATCGACGCTGCCAAATGATCCAAAACCGGGCGACATCGCCACGCCCGACGGCAAAATCATGTGCCGAGACATGGAGCTGCACGAATTCGGTTATTTCACTGTGAGCTATGAGCAGGCACAGATCGCGCGGCAGTATGGGTGGGGCTGCCGGGCCGGCGTCGTCCTCGACGGGGAACATGACGACGAATGGAGTTGGGAGCACGCTGAGGAAGAGCGTCGCAATGCGGTTGAGAACGGCGAAGAGCTGCCCGGCGTTCGCATCTATCGAGAGCCGCCCGCCTCCTGCCCGATCAACACGCCCCTCTGATGCCTTTTTGAAGGTTGGTAACCGGGCAACCGGACGCGCCGGTCGCTCATGAAGGGGGCGAACACGTCAGCCGGCGTGCTCGCCCACGAGAGCCGAGATCGCTCGACCGCGGCGAAGGGGGAAAGCGAACGGACACGAGAGCCAGAACGAAGGTGCGCGTACATCCGGCATCACCCAAGCCCCGGCATCGTGGCCGTGTCCGATCAAGCGACGAGGTCGCGACCGACATATTCCCAAAATGGGGACGACATGGTCAACGATCAACGAGCAGCCCCGCCGCCCGATCTGCTCACGGGCTGGCGGGGCCGATTGTGTCGTGTCCACACGACGCGGCCGATACGCAACGCGGCCTGCCCTCGGGATAGGCGAGGGCGGTTAGCGGCGCCTCAACCTAGCCCGGCCGCGCCTGTCTCGTTTCTGCCGCACCGCCTCGCCCTCGTGCCGGCGCATCTCGTCCGGCCAGTGACAGCCGACCTAGTTCCCGCCTACGCCAAGCGCAGACACTGGCCTGCGCCTCATGCCGATCCGCCGCGAACATCGGTTCTTCTACCCGATCGACTGGCGCGAGCTGTCGGCGGTGATCCGCTTCGGCCGCGCCAAGAGCCGGTGCGAGGCCAGTGGGCGCCCACACGGCCGGACGGTGTTCTGCCTCGATGACGGGCGGTGATGGGACGAGGAGGCGGCGGCCTGGCGCGATAGCGCTGGCCGAATCCTCGGCCTCATTGTCGGCGCCAACGACGTGCTCGCGACCGTCCGGACGACGCGCGTGGTGCTGGCCACCGCGCACCGGAACCACGACACCGCCGACAATACGCCGGCCAACCTCGCGGCATGGTGCCAGCGCTGCCACATGATCCACGACCGGCCGGAGCACGCACGGCGACGGTGGTTGACCGTGTTCCGGCGGAAGGCGCTCGGCGACCTGTTTCGCGGCCCCTATGGGTGAGGCGAGGCGCCGGTGCGATCTGTCCCTCAGGCTCCTACCGACGGGTCATTGCCAAGAGTTCGCGCGTGGGGATCGGCGCAGTCGAACGAATCACGATCTAGATTTTAC
The DNA here is from genome assembly GCF_038442325.1 of Methylorubrum subtropicum. NCBI lineage: Bacteria > Pseudomonadati > Pseudomonadota > Alphaproteobacteria > Hyphomicrobiales > Methylobacteriaceae > Methylorubrum > Methylorubrum subtropicum. The sequence continues at coordinate 139,546 of NZ_JBBXMW010000005.1, forward strand.
GCAACGTTCATCACGACAAGAAGTCGGCCCCGTCGATAGGGATTTTGTCCAGGGCCATACGTCCTTCCGTTAGGCCATCCGGTCTAGACCGCGGGCTCGGGGGGGGCCCAGCGGAGTGGCGGTCGCTATGGCGGCTCGGACGGGTCTCGTCGGTAGCACGGCGCTCGGATGTTTACGTGCAGCCCAGCGCCTGCGCCGGGCGGATCGGGGCTCGGTCGCCGTGATCTTCGGCCTGTCGGCCACCGCCCTCGTCGGCATGGTCGGCGGGGCGATCGATTACGCCCGTCTCGTCTCGTCGCGGAGCAACCTCCAGGCCGCCGTCGATGCCGGCGTGCTGGCCGGCGGCAACGCCCTCAAGCTCGTGGTGTCGAACACCGATTCCATCATCGGCCTGACGACGCAGACGATTCAGACCGAGGCCAAGGCGAACCCGGCCTCGCCGGTCGCGATCCAAGTCACCGTGGGCGGCGACAAGACCAGCGTCACGGCGCGGGCGCAGCAGACCGTCAAGCTGATGTTCGGCCCCTTCGTGGGGCTCGGCACGATGGCGATCTCAGCGCAGGCCAAGGCGAGCGTCGTCGGCAAGATGCGCCTGTGCATGCTCGCCCTCGATCCGTCCGCCTCCGGCGCCTTCGCCGTGCAGCAGAAGGCGCAGGTCACGGCCTACGATTGCGCGCTCTATTCCAATTCGTCGAGCAAATCCGGCATGGTCGGCCGCAACGCCTCGATGGCGCGGGCTCAGACGATCTGCTCGGTGGGCGGCTTCGAGAACCAGAGCGCCAACTTCACGCCCAATCCGCAGACCGGCTGCCCGGTGATCCCAGACCCGTTGCGCGACCGCTCTAACCCGCAGATCGGCCAATGCACGCTGCTTGCTTCGATTTTGGCAAAGCTCGATGCCCTGACCGGGCCGAGCAAAGGCACTAACGTCATCGCAAGCAATACGACTATGAACCCCGGCACATATTGCGGCGGGTTGAAGATCACCAAGAAGGCTGTGGTAACGTTTAACCCTGGTATCTACGTGTTCAAGGACGGCCCGCTGATCGTCGACAAGGAGGCAACACTCTCAGGTACCGATGTCGGCCTGTTCTTCACCGGCAACAACTCGGGCCTGCTGTTCGACAAGAAGACCACCGTCAGCCTCACCGCCCCGACCACGGGCCCGATGGCCGGGCTGCTGATGTCGGAGGATGCCTCCGTCACCTCTCTGTTCGACCCGGTCGGCCTTGTCGACACCCTGGCCGGCGACAGCATCGCACCGACCCCACCGCCGCTGGTGACGCCGACCCAGCCGATGCGGATCTACCGCATCATCAGCGACAACGCCCGCACCATGCTCGGCACGATCCACCTGCCGTACGGGCGCCTCGTGATCGACTCGCAGCGGCCGGTCGCCGACATGTCGGCCTACACCGTCGTCGTCGCGCGCCAGATCAACCTCTACGAAGGGCCGAACCTGTATCTCAACGCCAACTACTCCGGCACCAGCGTGCCGGTGCCCAAGGGTGTCGGTCCAGTTTCAGGGCGGCTCCTGCTGAGTCAGTGACCCCTGCCCATAGCCCCGGCCACGGCGCGACCGCGACGTGTAGCGCTGGACGAGGTGAGGATAATCGATCCGCCCGACGAGCCTTCACGCGCCTACACCAGAGCGTCGGGGTGCAGGGCCGCTGTCCCGCTGAAGCGGCGCGGTATCAGAGGGCAGCCATCGTGCAGCCTGCGATGCTGCAGGCTGATCCTCGGCTCGCTCGTGTAGCTGCCGGCGGTGATCACGGTGCCGTGACAGCTCGGGCACCGCTTCGGCTTGTCGCGATGAGCTCGGTGCGCCTCGTTGGCTGGAACGCGCACCCATTCTCCATCGATCTTGACCTCACAGGGTGGAGAGGAGCGCTTAACCATTCCTCCCATTGCCGCCCGGAGGTGGCGGGACCAAGGTCGATCCGTCCGGTTGCGGGCTTATGACTAAAATGGCGAGGCCGGCGGCCCTGTATCCCTCGCCCGCCAGGACGAAGGGAGGGCGCCGGCCTCTTGTCCCTGCATCGCCTGCCAGGGCGATCAGGGGAACGCGGATCAGGGTCGCTCGCCGTAGCGGCTGAACAAGGTCGAGCCGTCGGGGAACGGGCGCTCGAAGGTCTCGCGAATTACCGCGACGCTCTTCGGCTCCGGGCGTCCGATCAGCTCGTGCATCTCCCTCGAATAGTCGAGCCAGCGACAGCCGGCGCGGCACCGTTGCTCGTGCGAGGCGGGTAGCCACTTCATGCGGGCCGTGAGTAGGGACGCGCGGACCTTCAACAACATCGCGCGCCGGAGCTTGGGCCAGGGCAGGATAGCCGGGGACGGGAGCGCGGTCGGCATCACAGGCCGACGATGAAGAGGGCGGGGAGCGCGGCAGCGGTCGCCACATTGCCCCGTCTTGCCTCGCGGCTGGAGCGGCTCATGGCCTCGCGGCGGAGCCGGCGCATCCTGCCGATGCCGCGGGCCAGAGAGTGCAGGCAGAGTGCCCAGGCAGCGCGCATGGTCAGGCGGGTTCTCACGAATGGGGCTCCGGGTCGGGGATCAGAGTTCGAGGTCGCAGTCGGCACCGCGGAGCCACACGACTTGCGAGGCGTGGCCCTCGGGGGCTCCGAGCGACGGTTCCGCGTCGGCGCCATCCTCGTCGTCGGGCTCCTCGTCCAGGCGGTCGAGGATAGCGATAAGTGCGTCGGCGTGGTCGAGGGCGGCTGACGCCGCAGCCTCGATCTCAGCGCGGAGCGCGGGGCCGGTGAGCACGTCGGTTCGCACGACAGGCGCCGGGGCGGGGCGGCGGAAGGTGAGCAGGTTGTCGGTCACCGCTCACGCCTCCGGCGGGATGCGAAGACCGGACGGGCCGCCCGTGATCGCCAGCAGATCGCGCACCATCCCGTCACCGAGGCCCTGCGGCCAATCCACGTCGATGCTGGAATTGCGCTCGGCGATGCGCGCCTTGAGCCGTAGCCCGGCCAGCGTGCGCGCTGGCATGGCGGCAACCCGGTCCTCGATCTCAACCAGATCGTCGAGCGCGTCGTTGCTCTCGGCCTCGGCGTCGTCGATGCCGGTTTGTTTGCGGTACTCTTCGGCGCGGTTTCGCCACTCCTTGAAGTCGGCGCCCAAGCCCTCCGGCCGCTCGCTGGGATAGCTGGCGCTGGCTGTCGCAGCCCTCTCGATTTCCTCCTGTTCCTCGGATCGCTGTTCGTAGAGCCGGCGCGCAGCTTCCCACGGCTCTACGAGCGCGATCAGCTCAGCGTCGTGGGCCGGGAGGGAGGTGGACACCTCGCTCCCGTCATCCGGGTCCGGCTCGTCGCCGTAGACCAGGGCGTGAAGCTCACGGATGCGGGAGGAGTGCGCGGCCTCGGCCATGCGCAGCTCGCGGCGAAGGGAGAGGATCTGCAACTCCTCCAAGCGCGCCCGCGGCGTGGCCCGCGCCGCCTCGATCTCGTTCGGCATGAACCGGGAGAAGTTGCCGGACAGCGCGTCCGTCGCCTTGTCGGATGTCCAGAGCGAGGCGCCGGGCGCGATGTGCAGCGCTTCCATGTCGGCATCGCTGAGACGGCTCGCGGCATCGACAGCACGACAGGCGGCGCCGAACGCCTCCAGGGCCTCGGGCGAGCCCGGCGCGGGTAGAGCCGCGCCCATGGTCCCAAGGGAGAACGGAATGGCGTTGGTCGGATCAAAGCTCTCGTGACGGCCCATGGCACGCTCCTGATGAGGCGCATGTCCATCGGCTGCGGAGGTGCGGCCGGGTTCGCCTCCTCCTGCATCGTGCATCTTCTGCACTGGTGCCTTGAAGGTGCGCGCACTGCGATCCGCAGTACTTCCTGACGGTAGGGATGCTGAAGAAGGTTGATCGGTAATCTCAACGCACCGCTGGCCGCGGATTACGCGCGCCGCAGTAGCCTTCAGAGCGGCGGCGCGCTGCTTGAGGGTCGGGCGGTTCGGGTCGCGGCGGAGCGGGTTGCGCAGGTTGAGAGAGGGCACGGCGGCCTCCTTGGCTCACAGGATGCAGGGACGTGCGGCGAGGGGCGCCCCGCCGCGTGGCGGGGTCAGCGGTTGGCGCGAAGCCAGCGGTCGATGGTTCTGCTGTGCTGCTGCTGCACTCGGGCGAGGGCTTGCAGCTCGGGTTGGGCGTCGAGGCCGGCGACCTTTGTGTTCGGCCAGACGAAGCCCAATTCGTCGTGACTGCACGGGCTCGGTATCCACTTGATACGCCCGCCGGCCTTCTCCCAAGCGGCAACCCAAGCTGCTGCGTCGAAGTCGGATACAGGCAGAGGCACACCCGCGACGGCAGCAGCGCTACACATCAGGGCGCTATGGTCGTCCGCCGTCTTCTGAGGCTCGTCCGCGAGGGCGAGCCGCACATGGACGGCCAGCCCTTCCGGGGTCGTCGCGGTCAGGTCGCGAATGTCGATCCGCAAGCCTCTGACCTTCGCCGCAGCGGACGCGGCTTCGTCCTTGAGGCGGTTATAGTCACTCGCCGCGTAGGCCTTCGCCACCTCGGCATCGAAGGCGTCCGCGATCGGCAGCAGTGCACGCCAGCGGCGGACATCATGCGGGGTCTGGCCGCCCCGGCCGAGATACCGGACGGCATTGGCGATGGCGTAGCGTAGCCCCGCGCCGGTCCAGGCGTGTTGCCAGCGCTGATGATCCTCGGGCAGGGCGCGCGCCTCGAAATCTGTCGAGCGCATCTTCGTGCCGCAGTGCCACTCGCGAACCTCTGGCGGCTCTCGGCCGTAGACGGTCGGATGAGTCAGCCCCCAATCGCGGAGCGAGGGGGCGAGTTCGATGGGGCGCCGGAGCAGGGCGGCCTCCACGATGGCCCATGCCGCTTCCCGCGCCTCTCGCGCCTTTGTGCTGGCCTCGATCGCGCGATCCAGGGCGGCCCCGAGGTCGAGCAGCGCGCGGTCGGGATGCGGGTCGGCGATGAGCGCTGGGAGCGCCAGGGGCGGCGCCTCGGCGGTGAAGGCCGCGGGCGTCGCGGCGCGGGCCAGGACGGGCAGCGGGATCGCGGCGGCGACCGAACCGGCGACGAGGGCCCGGCGCTGCTGGTTGGCCTCGCCCTGCCCCGCCGGGCGGGTGAGCAGACGCGCGAGGCCGGATTTCAGGGTGGCGGCGCGCTCGCGAAGGCTGGGCTTGTCGGCGGGGCGGGGCTGGCGCTTGAAGGGGTTGCGCATGGCTAGGGATCTCTTGTCGGGAGGACAGGAGCCGGCGGCGCCTCGGCGCGCCGGCCGGGCGGGGTCAGAGGAGCGAGGCGAAACCGACGAAGCCGCAGCCGCCGACGATCAGGACCAGGGCGGCCAGCACGTCGGCCGCGCAGTCGAGGGCGCGGACGAACCGGACAGCGGTGGGCGTGGCGGTGGCGTAGGGCTCGGCGGTCGAGGTCGAGGCCGAGACGGGCCGAAGGTCGATCACCGGGCCGATGAGGCGGCCGGACGGGAGCGCCAGGGGCAGGCGCTTGATACGCTCCACGCCGAGACAGCGGGACAGATCGGCCTCGCGGGCCTGGGCGATGCTCCACGCGCTCGGGCCGCCCTCGGCGCTGTAGGCGTCGGCGTTGGGCGCCTCCTCGGACAGGAACCAGCGAAGGTGCCGGATCAGGCAGAGCATCCCGGCGCGCGTGGCGCAGGGGGTCGCGAGCATGGCGTGCAGCGCGTCGAAGGTCACGGCATCGGCGGCCTCGCTTGCTTCGCCGTCCGGCGCGACCTGTAAGACGGCGTAAGCCTCCTCGTGGCGCTCGATGGCCGCAAGGATGGGGTCGGCATGGAACGGCACGCGGTCGCCGTCGGCGGGTCGGCTGCTGAAGTCGGGAAGGGTCAGGGCGTGCGTCATCGTTCGGGCTCCGGTGAGGGCTCGTTGCGGTGGTGGGTCGGTGGTGAAGGGCAGGAGGCGCCGCGCGGGCGCGGGTTCAGGAAGGCGCGGGAGGCTTGAGCGCCGGCGGCAGCGGCGGGGCCGGAGGCGCGCCGGGCCGGGCGAACACCTTGCGCAGGCGGCGGCGCGCGTGGCGGGCCGTATCGGGATCGCCCGACAGCTCGGCCCGTTCGGCATAGTAGGCGACCAGGGCGGACGCCTCGTCGGCCGTGGCGGGCGTCAGGGCGTGAAGCGCACGGCGGGCGCTGTACCGCTCAGCCAGCACGCCGGAGCGGTATGCGCGCCAGTAGGTGGGACGCGGGGCGTCGGGGCCGAAGGCGGTGAGGGTGTCACGGCCTGCCTGCCGGTGAGCGGAGTCGGCGAGACGGGCCCGCCGGATCGCGGCGGCGAGCGGATCGGGCCGGGCGGCGCGAGCGGCGGGCGGGGTCGCCACGGCGGACAGCACGACGGCGAGGACGACGCGTCGGGTGGGGCGAGCGGCCATCAGACGGCCCCCTCGGGCAGGGCCGCGAGGACGTGGCGCAGGTACATCGCGCCCGCGCAGTGAGGTTCGTTCAGTTCGGCCTGATCGGCGTAGAAGCGGACCAGCGCGCGGAAGCCGTCGGCGGTGGTGGGCCGGATGGTCCGCAGGGCGTTGAAGGTGTCGCTGGCGGTATCGGCCGCCTCGTCGGCGCGGCGCACAGCGGTCTCGTCGTCCTCGTTCAGGCCGGACAGCGCGGCGGCAAGAGTGGCGTCGGTGGCCTTAGCGTGCGCGATGGCGGCGAAGATCGGGTCGGCGGGAGCCGGGCGCGCGGGGCGCACCAGGGCCGGAAGGGTGAACGCGGCGACTATGGCGCGGCGCGTGAGGGCGGAGAGCATTGGTCGGGCTCAGTGCGCAGCAGCGGAGCGGAGGGACTTGGCGAACTGCCATGCGGCCTTAAGCGAGACCGACATGGCGACGGCCCAAGTCGAGCCGTACTGAAGCTGATGCGCCTTCGCGGCAGCGGCAGCGGCCGACATGATGCCGGCGCGGTCGAAAGCGCCGGTCGGGGTGATGAGCGAGGCGCGGCCGACGCGCACCGCGACCCTGATCCGCTCGCGCGAGCCGAGGAAGCCCTGGGGGACCTGCACGCGGTCGTTCCGCATGTCGCGGAGGGCGGAGGACCAAGAGAGGGTGCGGCGAGACATTGGAAGCCCCATTGATCGAAAGCATCAATGTGATACTTATAGATCATCAAGGCCGCTCCGTCAATCCATTTGGATCTCTATGAGCCAAAAAGATCAAAAATCGGTGTCAGGCAGGCAGATCGCAGCCGCTAGGACTCTGCTCGGGATTGGTCAGGCTGAGTTGGCCGCGTCGGCCTCAATTTCAGTCCCCACCCTCAAGCGGATGGAGGCGGCGGAAGGCCCGGCTGCTGGTATGGCCAACAACGTGAAGGCGGTTGTCTCCGCCTTGGAAACCGCTGGCCTAGAGTTCATTCCCGAGAACGGGGGCGGGGCTGGAATCAGGTTCCGCAACCGCGCTGACGGCACTCGCGATGAGCATTGAAGCGGCTGCGGTGAACGAGCCGATGGTGGATCGGCAGCAGCCGGATGCAGATCCGCGCAGCACGCCCGCCTTGATCGTCGCGGCCGTCCGCGAGGCAAGCGCTCAGTTCGCCGATTTGCTGCGGCTGGCCAGGATCGAGGTGCACGGTAACCTGAAGGCTATCGCTACGCTCGCAGGGCTGTTCGGCGGCGCGCTGCTGCTCGTCCTCGTCTCGCTGGTCCTGCTGTTGATCGCGCTGCGGGATGCTATCGCGGCGCTGATCGGTTCCGACGTCTTTGCGGGCTTGATTGTAGCTCTGCCGTTCCTCGCGGCCGCAGCCTTCCTAATGTGGGCTGGCCTTCGCAGGATGAGCCTGCAATCTGCCCGGTCGTAAGTGCAGCATGGCTCCGCGGCAGCGGCGCCTACCTGGCCTTTATGCCGCCGAGATGTCGTGGCGCGAGGACAACCGTCTCCTGCCGAACGGCGCGCGGTACGAGAAGATTGCCGGGCTGGCGATGAGGCGCGGGCCGTCGGTGGATCTGTGCGGGTACTGGCAGCGGCACATTAAACGCGCGGCCTAGGGGCGTTTAATTGCGATGCTTCGTCGTAGTGGCACCGGATTCAATGCCGTCATCCTCGATTGAGCAGGCATCATTTCCGCCTTAGGTTGGGCTGCATCCTAAGGCGCTAACGGTCACACAAAATAGCCCATGGCAGACCTAAAAGAAATTTCGGATCGTCTGGGCGCAGCGTTTGCGAAAAAATCCCGCAACCAATGGATTGCGTCTCTCGCTGCCAAAATAATGTTTGCCGTGTTTTCAACTATTAGCGTCATAGCTCAGTTTACGGGCGAGCAAAATTTTACAGCATCCAACTACGTTGGCATTGGCAGCGCGGCCGTGGCCGTGCTTGGCGCCATCTTTATTGCTGTGGCAGAAAAAGATTCCTCAGATGAATTGGAAATCGCGCGACAAGCAGTTGTGGCCGCGCAGGACGAAAGGCAAGCTTTACAGCAGGCGATCTGGGAATATGCAGATATTGATGAATTTAACAATGAGCAAATTAGAGCCAAAGAGCTATACCAAGCCGTTAATACAATGCGGGGCGTTATCGAGGCGACTATACATGAAGATTACGTTCCAGTCCAGCGATCAATATCAATATTGCTGGAAACTGCAAGCCGGTCCCTCGATATAGCGATAGGATATCGTACTGCCGAGCATCACACACTTTGCGTTTATCAGACTATGCAGGCGGACAATGGGGATAAGTATCTGCAATGCATAGCCCAGTCGCGAACGGTTCCCTGTAATATTGATGACGCCCGTAGATGGCCGAGCGGCGTGGGTGTTGCGGGCGCGGCCTTGGCAAGAGGCACAGAGGTTGTCGTTCCTGATATGAACGCGCTCCAGATAGGCACGCTCTACGCCGACTTAGTAAAAAACGAGGATGCTGAGCGATATCGCTCAATCGCTGCCGTGCCCATCCTAGCGCACGGGCATGGCAGCGCATGGGGGGTCGTCGTAGGCACGAGTGACCAAGCCAACCATTTTGAGGTTGGCCCGGATCATACGGGCGTCCAAACGGTTGAGGCCGTACGAGCGCTTGCCGGCATGGCGGCGTTGGCGGTAAGAACGGATCAACTGCGAGTCTCGTGCGGGCACACGCCGTCCGAGGCCCATCGTAACGGTTAAGTTAAACTCTAAGCGCACCGTAGGAGGGTGTCATCAGATGGCGGCCGGTATGGTCATTTCTCAGGAGTCCGTGGTTGATCGGCGGCTTGAGGACCTGCTCGCCAAGCTTGTCGCCGACAAGGCCTCTCCGGCTGAACGCGAAGAAATTGCAAAGCTCACTAAACGTCGATCAATGTTAATGTATTCGCCCGCTTTGCGGCCCTCGCGAGCTCTCAATCGTCGTCGCCATCGACTGGTTGAAGCTTAGGCGCTTTTTCTTGGTTGCCAAGCTGCCGAGTTTGCCCCCTGCAAGATAAACTCAAGCCCGCACCCACCCCTTCAACTCCCCCTCAATCGCGACCTCCCGCACCAGTTCGCGCTGCTTGAGCTTCCACATGCACGCGATGACACGCTTGCGGATCATCTGATCGACCATCCTGACGGCCTGCGGGTGCTGGTGCGCCGGAGCAAGACGGATCAGGGGGGGGGGGGGCGGCACCAAGAAGGCGATCCCGCACGGGCGCTTCGTCCGGCCGATTGCGCTGCTGCGCGAATGGCTCGATGCGGCGGGGATTACCGAGGGGCCGCTGTTCCGGCTGGTTTCGCGGTCGGGGCGGGTACGCTCCCCGTCGGTTCGAATGCGGAAGGGGGATTCGAACCTTCAGCACCTCGCCTCACGACCCTGACGGTGGCGGACATCATCAGCGGCACGCTGAGACGGCCGGGCTCGATCCGGCGCTGTTTGGGGCGCATTCCCTGCAGATCAGCTTCATCACCACAGCCGCCGAGCGCGGCGCCGACATGACCCGTATCATGGACGTGTCGGGGCGCCGCGATCCGCGTACGGTGGTACGCTATATTCTTCGGACGAATGCATCTAAGGACTACGCGGAGGGATGAGGATGAGGGTTCTGGCTTCCGGTGCGCTACTGGCGATGATGTTCAGCCCGAGTGCACCAGCCTCCGCACAAGCATTTGGTAATTGGACGGTTGGGGGCGGACAAGGATATGTCGAATATATTGTTCGTAGCGGTCCCGGAAACAGTTTTAATATAAGTTGTGACGTGGGCGCCTCCCTGGAGGGGGAGGAGAAGAAGACGAGTATTTTTGTTGAGATTGTTGGTAGGGCCCCACCCCCCAAATCTCAAGTGCAAGTTTTTTTGGACGGAGCATCGGTTCAGCTATTTGCAGATGCACAAGGCTTGATATCCACAGGTTGTCATTCCTGCTCAGACAATTTCGCTTTCCTCTGGGCAAAGGCGCGGAAATCCAAGCAGATGATCATTTCGCTATCTGATGGACGGAGCGCCACATTCCAACTCAACGGCGCTGCGAAGGCTCTTACACCGAAGCACTGCACGACGGGCTTTGAGAGCTAGAGGATAAGGCAGGATGATCGCGAGCGGGCTCGACATGAAGCCCGCTCGTCGCAACCTATCAGGCAATCAGCCGGCTGCACTGTTGGGTGATGTGCCCGCGCAGCGCGCGGGCGGCCATGGCGTAGGTGTTAAGGGTGCCGCTGCGGTCCTCGCCGATCCAACGGGCTGGCAGCAGGCTCTCAAGGTGGCGTTGCTCGATGCCCGGCATGGTGTCCGAACAATTCCAGAGCAGGCCGCACAGGCGCGAAAGGGTCACGGGGCGGTCGCGTACATCGACCGTCGGCTCGTCGGTCCCTTCCTCCCACGCCTCGTAAGCCTCGATCGCTTCGAGGAACGCGTTGCGGAGATCGCCAGGGGCGTGGCCGCCGCGGGCGGGGGTGTAGCGGGAGTGGATCAGAACAGCTTGAGACATAGACACACCTGTCGCGAGAAGTGCCTCCAAGACGCTTTGCGCCTTGCCGCGAACAGGGAAGCCCGGTGCCTGTGGAGACGAACCGCCGGGGCCTGCCAACCTCGGCGCCGATATGGCGGCGCGTCACGGGTCGCACTCGGTTGATGGCGAGCCAATCAACCGCAGGCCGAATATGGATCAGTCGCGAAAGCCGGGCAAGGCAGGCGGTCCCGTCAGTGTTCGGTCGCGTAGCGGACCGCCCACTGCTCGACGGTGATCGGCGGCTGCATCAGATAGATCACGCTGCCCTTCACTGACGCGCGGCCGTCCCGCACCCACTGGCGACAGTTGCGAACGGCGTCGGCTGCCTCTTCGTCCTCGACGGGGTAGCTCGCGAGGATCTTGGTCGGGACGCCGGCGTGCCGTTCGGCCTCGTGCCGTTCTAGCCGGCGGCGAAGGTCTGCTAGGCTGATGCGTGAAGGCTCCTCAAGTTCGGGTCGATGATGCGCCATTCGATCAGGAACAGAGCGGACAGGTCGATGCTGGCGAGTTGCCCGGCGCGAACCTCGTCGTCCTCGGTGAGGATGCGCAGCACTATGCGGGAATGCGACCACACCGATCTGCGTTGCTTCAAGGGAGCGACGATATCCCCAGCCCGTCCTGATCGCTCGGCAAGCGTTTAATCTGCTGGACAGGGCCGTGCTCCGACGAAGCAAAGACCACTCGCGGCAATGAGCAAAACCGGCTTTCAGGCTTCCCGTATTGCAGGTGTAGCGGCATAATATATTTGTGGAACGATTACACGGTGTTGCGGTCAGGGCCGTCTGCATGGGCAAGAGCGTTGAAAAGGTGGGTGCCTCTCAAAAGCCCCTGAAGCGAGAGCCGACACCGCAGGAGCAGCGGGGCATCGACAAGGCGTTCGCCTACTGCCGGAGCCGGACGCCGCCGCTCACCTTCGATATCAAAAAGGCGGAGGGGTCCGACATCACGGTCGGCATCCCCCACAACAACGCGGGCGGCTTCATCGCGCAGCAGCGGGCTACCTTCGGCACCGTTTCGCAAGATTTCGCTGACCGAGCCGGCGGTGAGGTCGGCAACGCCCTCAGGGATCGCGGGCAACCATTGCCTTCCCCCAAAGCCCTAAACGCAGGCGTTGCGGCCGTCGCTGGCATCGAGCCGAAGAACGAGCACGAGGCCATGCTGGCGGTTCAGATGGTCGGCACCCACGCCATGGCGATGGATATGATGAACCTCGCCAAGCAGACAGAGTCGATCGACCGGATGGAGCGCTACGGCAACCTCGCGACCAAGTTCCTGCGCACCTACACGACCCAGATGGAAACGCTGGCGAAGCTCCGGCGTGGGGGCGAGCAGACCGTGCGGGTCGAGCACGTCCACGTCTACCAAGGCGGTCAGGCCATCGTCGGACAGGTGACGCAGGTAGGGGGCCAGCGGCGGGGGATCATCGAAAATGGAAACCAAGCCCATGCACCTACCGAACCGCGAGCCCTCGCAACTGCGTCTTTCGGCGCGGTGCTGTGCCAGGACACGGGCGGGACTGGAATGCCGGTCGCCAGCGGTGGGCGGGAAGAAGCGGTGCCGGATGCACGGCGGAGCCGCCGGAAGCGGAGCGCCGAGCGGTGAGCGGAACGGGGCCTACCGGCACGGGCTGAAGACGCAGGAGGCGATGGCCTTCGAGCGCGAGGCACGGGCATTCCTGAGGCGGTGTTGCGAAGTGATGCGCGCGGAGCTTCAGGGCTGAGGATGCAGCCGCGCCCCGAGCGACAGACCTGTTGTGATTTGTTGAGGTCTGAGGGGTTTTTGGAAGCGCACAACGCGAGGGACAGCTTCTCCAGCAGTACGCCCGCGCGAGGGGCCGGGCCGGGGCATGCTTTGATTTCCGGGGAGTTTTTGGTAGCGAGCCCAGACTTTGAGTTCCGAAATCAAACGGCGCCCACGAAAGCACCCCGACCTGTCAAAACTTGGCATCGGCCTAAGACGGGCCGCTGCTCCTAATGCCTCTTCGTGGCTTTTGCTGGCTTTTCGTCACATCCTGCACGGGACTGGCCCGACCCGCGGTAATACCCGTCGAAATGCGTCCGGGGAGTTTTCGGTAGCCGTATACGCGTGGGGGAAATCAGCCTCTTCCGCACATTCCGCACCAGTCCACGCGCGGGATACTGTCTTGGCACCCGCGCTCATTCGCTCGATTGCGATGCGTCCTCGTATTCAGCAAGGCCGTCGAGAACCGCATTAAAGTTTATCATGATAAGCTCGCGGGTCTTGTCCATTCCTGGCGCCGCGTTTTTCTCCGCGAAGTCAAAAAAGTTTGGCAGAACATCGAACAAGTGTCGCAGAACCGCAGCGCGCACCTCCCTGCTTTTACTGAAGTCATCCGCAGTTGCTCGTTCACGCCCCAACGCCTGTCTCAGGCCATACGATAAATCCATAGTAAACCGCATCATCTGCGGCCCGCCGAACAACGTCTCCAATGTGTCGATGGTGTTGGAACACGCATTTCGGGCAAGCTTATCTATTTCATAGGACCGCTCCAGGCGACGCTCAATCTCTTCGCTAATCGATCGCTCCCCCTCCTCCGACGACTGCTTGAGCTTTTCATGGAGGCCGTCTCGCACGCGGAAGGTGAGTGTGGGGCGCTTCTCCGTACCCGGATATTTGCGCGGCCGACCCATCCTCTTCTTAGGCGTCTCACTGCTCATCACCGTCTCTCCCGGCCTTTCGCCGTTGATGTGCTAACACCGCGAAAAGTCGTTGACAACGGGCCAAGGGCGTGTTCCTTCACTTCATGCGGCGCTTTCACCGCAATTAGTGAGGGCTCGATGAGCAGTGACATCATGAAGGTGCTGACCGAGGCGACGGTCGATGTGCCGCTGGCAGGTCGCGTGTTGGGTCTCGGAACAAACGCGGCTTATCGAGCCCGTCAGGCCGGCGACATCCCGTCCATCAGAGTTGGCGGGAGGTTCAGAGTTCCGACTGCAAAGCTTCGCGAGATGCTGGCGCTTCCGCCGACTCCGATGCCCTCGGCGCCCACCGCAGCCTGAGGGAGCCCGCCGCTGGTGGGCCGATGCCCGCCAGCATCTGCAACGCCCTGTCGCGCAGACAAAAAAGGCCCCGACACGGGGTCTCCGCGCGGGGCCGAAAAGGTCGATTTGCATGACCACGCATAAGCGAACCGCTCGTCGTAGGCAATCCGTTCCGACGCTCCCACCTGATCTTCCGGCACCCGAAAGTCAGCGCACCCGCGTCGTACTCGGCCGGGTCCGCAGTCCGGCGCTCGCTGCTGTCATTGCGGGGCATGCGTTCGGCGTGCCGGAACATTGGAGCGTGTCTCGATGAGCGCCGTTTCCGATTTGATCCGCGAGGAAATCGCTCTCCAACTCTCGCAGGTCGCAGCATTCGCCGCGGCCGGCTCCGCTCAGGCGCAAGTCGGCAATGATCACGCTCTCGCCTTCGAGGTGCGGTGTGCGGCGGCTTCGTTGATGGCCGTGGCTGGATTGGTCGAGCACCTTCGACCCTCCCGTCAGCAGGGGGAGCGAGCAGCATGAGCGCTGCTGTGCCTGTTTCCCCCCAGAAGCGAGACCTCGCAATGGGAGGCGCGTGACCGATGCCGCGCCGCCCGCCCCACCGAGATCAAGGCCTCTTCCCCTGCGAGGCCGAGATCGCGCGTCGCCTCAGCCAGGAGCCATCGGAGTGGGCGGCGAAGGCCATCGTTCTGGAGCGCGATGGTCTCCCACGCGTCGATCCCCTGATGGGTGGCCGCTACTGGCCGTCTGTCCAAGCCTACTGGAATCGGCGCTACGGTCTCTCCCACGTCGAGGCACCTGCCCTCGACGGACAGGAGAACCTTGATGCCCTCTGAACTCAACGCGCCCGGCCTAAAGCGCCGGAAACGCAAAACCGGTCCCGATGCCGGCTACTGGGTCGCCCGGGCCGATCTGGTGAAGGCCGGCTATCGGCCAGAGACCGTGCGGCTGCCCTACAGCCTCGACGATCCGGCACAGCATGCGCTCATCACCGCGACGTGCATGCGCCTACAGGCCGAGATGCTGGAATGGTCATCTGGTCGGGGCCGCGAGACAAACCGTTTCGACGGCACGATCCGCGGCCTGTCGCGCCGCTATCAGGTCGACGAAGCGAGCCCCTTCCGTCGGCTCAAGCACACGACGCGGGAGAAGGACGTTCACGTCCTTCGGATCATCGAGAAGGCCTTTGGCGACAGAGCACTCGACGCCCTGAAGCTGGAAGACTTCTGGCGTTGGTACAACGCGGCGAAGAAGCCGAAGACGCCCGGCGGTCCCGAGCGGGTGCGCCGAGCCTGGGGCATCATGAAGAAGCTTCGGGAGATGGTCTCCTACGGCGTGTCGGCCGAGTTGGCAGGCTGCACACGATTGAAGGCGATCCTCGCCGAGGTGCAGTTCCCGCAACCGGCCCGGCGGCGCGTCACGCTCGACCTCGCCCACGTCCAGGCTTTCATCCCGAAAGCGATCGAGATGGGGCGCCTCTCGTTGGCGCTGGCTACCGCCGTCCAGTTCGATACGGCGCTTCGCCAGAAGGACGTGATCGGCGAGTGGGAGCCGATCCCCAAGGGAGAAGCTGCGACCGGCATCCTGCTCAATGGGCATCGCTGGGTTCGGGGCCTGACCTGGGCCGACGTGATCCTCGACGGCGTGACCCGGAAGGTCACTTCGAAGACGGGTGCCATCGCGGCTCACGATCTGAGGCTCTGCCCGCACGTCCAAGCGGTCGCGGCAGAGATCCCGGCCGAGCGCCGGGTAGGCCCGCTGATTGTCGATGAGAAGGCTGGCCGGCCCTACGCCGGGGACGCGTTCGGTCGCGAGTGGCGGATCGTAGCGCGGGCCGCCGGCATCCCGGATGCGGTCTGGAACATGGATGCCCGTGCCGGCGCCATCACCGAGGCCGAGGACGCAGGCGCCGATCTCGACGACGCGCGGGCCGCAGCCGCTCACACACAAGCTTCGACTACGGCGCGCTACTCGCGCGGCGCGGTCGGCAAATCACGCAAAGTGGCGACGCTTCGCATCGCCCACCGGAGCGTGAAGAACGAGGCCTGAACGGGCCTTGGGGAACGCGATAGGGAACATGGGGAACGCGAGGTCAGCGGCAGTGCGTTAGAAAGGCTGACGCTTCAACGAGTTAGTTGGAGCGGGCGATCGGGATCGAACCGACGACATTCAGCTTGGGAAGCTGACGTTCTACCACTGAACTACGCCCGCGCCGGGGGCTCCGGTCGTCGTCCCGGCGGGCCGGGAGGCGGAGGAGCGCCGCGCTCCCTGGTTCTAAGCGTTGGCGGGCGGCTGTCCACCCTAAAAATGCGTCATCGTTCGGGCCGGCGGGCGCCCGTGGAGCGGCCGGCGATCAGCCAGTAGGTGAGGCCCGAGGCGGCGCCCGTGGCGAAGAGGAGAGCGGAGAGCCGTGCTTCCGCCACCGCCGCCGGGCCCGCGGGAAAGGTGGCGCCGCGGGCGAGCCAGGGCAGGGTCGCGGTGAGCCCGGCGCAGGCGCCGCCGTACCAGAGGGCCGAGCGCAGGCCGAACAGTGCGCCGATGAGCGCGACGAGGACCGGGGGCAGCACGACGAGGAGGGCGAGGGCCTGAGCCAGGAACGCGAGCATCAGCGCGGCCATGTCCGGCGGCAGGCCCGCCGACAGGTCCATGAGCCCGGCGAGCAGGCCGGCGAGCCCCAAGCGGCCGAAGGTCTCGCGCAGGGCGGGATCGAGCAGCACCCCGCCGATCAGCGCCAGCGCGCCCGCGGGGATCGCCATCAGCAGGGCGAGGGTGGTGAGGAGGATGCGGCCGAGCATCCCCTCGGGCTAGCCCACGCCGGTCGGCCCGTCGATGACCCGGCGCACCCGGCGGGCCAGCTCCATGCGCTTGTAGGGCTTGTTGATGATCTCGAACTCGGTGCCGCCCGCGTCGGTGCGCTCCAGCGAGGCCTCGGCGTAGCCGGTGGTGAGCAGCACCTTGATCCGGGGCTGGCGCTCGCGGGCGGCGCGGGCCAGCATGACGCCGTTCATGCCGCCGGGCATGATCAGGTCGGTGAACAGGAGATCGATGCGGGCCTCGCCGTCGAGGATGTCCAGCGCCGCCTTGGGCCCGTCGGCGATCGTGACCCGGTAGCCGAAATCCTCCAGGATCGTGCCCGCGGTCGCGGCCACGTCGGGCCGGTCGTCGACGACCAGCACCGATTCGGTGCCGTGCCGGTCGGCGGCGCGCTGGCTCGGCACCCGCTCGTCCTCGACCTTCTGGTCGGAGGCCGGGAACAGCAGGCGCACGGTCGTGCCGTGGCCGACCTCGGAATAGAGCTTGACCGAACCGCCCGACTGCTTGGCGAAGCCGTAGACCATGGCGAGCCCGAGCCCGGTGCCCTTGCCCTCGCCCTTGGTGGTGAAGAACGGCTCCATCACGCGGTTCAGGATCTCGGCGGGCATGCCGGTGCCGGTGTCGGTCACCGAGATCACCACGTAGGCGCCGAGCGGCACGGTCTTGTAGAGGGCGGCGTCCTCGTCCTCGATCAGCAGGTTCTCGGTCCGCACCGTCACGGTGCCGCCGTCGGGCATCGCGTCGCGGGCGTTGATGAGCACGTTGAGCAGCGCGACCTCGGCCTGGGTCGGATCGATGCGCGTCGTCCAGAGATCGGGCGCCGGCACGGTCTTGAGCGTGATCGACTCGCCCAGCGTGCTGCCGATCATCTCGCTCATGCTCTCGACGAGGCCGTTGAGGTTCAGCAGTCGCCCCTCCAGCCGCTGCTTGCGCGAGAAGGCCAAGAGCTGGTGCGTCAGCTTGGCAGCCCGGTCGGTCGCCGCCCGCACCGCCTCCGCGGCCCGGCGCAGGCGCGCGGGGTCAATCTCGGGCCGCTCCAGCTGGGCCAGGATCACCTCGTTATGGCCGGAGACGACCTGCAGCAGGTTGTTGAAGTCGTGCGCGATGCCGCCGGTGAGCTGGCCGAGGCTCTCCATCTTCTGCGCCTGATACAGCGATTCCTCGGCGTCGCGTCGGCGCGAGACGTCGAGCTGCGAGCCGAAGAAGTAGACAAGTTCCCCCTCGCGGTTGAACACGGGGCTGACGAACAGTGCGTTCCAGAACGACGAGCCGTCCTTGCGGTAGTTCAGGATCTCGGTCGAGAACTCGCGTTGCTCGGCGATCGCCTCGCGCACCTCGGCCACCGTGTCCCGGTCGGTCTCGGGGCCTTGCAGGAAGCGGCAATTGGAGCCGACCAGTTCCTCGACCGAATAACCGGTCATCCGCAGGAAGGCGCGGTTGGCGAAGATGATCGGGTTGTCCGGCTGGTGCGGGTCGGTGACGATCATCGGCATCCGCGTCGTCTCGACGGCGGCGAAGAAGATGTCATGGTGCTGATCGACGACGCCGGACGGGCCGCTGCCGGTCACCGACGGGTTCTGGCCGGGCGTCTTCGGCTTCTCGGGCGAGGTCGGCATCGTGTGGGAGTTCCCGCGGGGTCACGACCCGGCGGGCCGGGCTTCGCCTCTCAATCCGACGATGCCGGAAGACGTTCCACGGGTAACGGCGGCTTCGACGACCGGTCAACGATGCAAAGTTACGCACCGACAAACAAAAATTTGATCGAAATCCAGGAACCGGAACAGATTTCGGCGGAAAACAATTTTGTATGAAACCATACAAAACATGAGCGGGGCCCGTCGAAACGATCCGGCGCCGGCAGGGCGGCGCCGGATCGTTGTCAGATTCAGACGTGGATCGCGCGCTTGTCGACGGCGAGCGCGGCTTCCTTCACGGCTTCCGTCAGCGTCGGGTGGGCGTGGCAGGTGCGGGCGATGTCTTCCGCCGAGGCTGCGAACTCCATCGCCACCGCGACCTCGGCGATGAGGTTGCCGGCATCCGCCCCGACAATGTGGACGCCGAGCACGCGGTCGGTGGTCTCGTCGGCGAGGATCTTCACGAAGCCGTCGGTGGTGCCGTTGGCCTTGGCGCGGCCGTTGGCCGTGAAGGGAAATTTGCCGGCTTTGTAACCGATCCCGTCCTTCTTCAGTTCCTCCTCCGACTTGCCGACGGAGGCGACCTCGGGGAAGGTGTAGACGACGTTCGGGATCACGCCGTAATTCACGTGGCCGGCTTGGCCCGCGAGGATTTCGGCGACCGCCACGCCCTCGTCCTCGGCCTTGTGGGCGAGCATCGGCCCGGCGATCACGTCGCCGATGGCGTAGATGCCGGTCACGTTGGTGGCGTAGTGGCTGTCGGTCCGGATGCGGCCCTTCTCGTCGGTGGCCACGCCCACCGTGTCCAGCCCGAGTCCCTCGGTGTAGGGCACGCGGCCGATGGCCACGAGCACCACGTCGGCCTCGATCTTCTCCGCCTCGCCGCCCTTGGCCGGCTCGACCGTCACCGTCGCGCCCTTCTTGGCGGTCTCGACGCCGGTCACCTTGGTCGAGAGCTTGAACACCATGCCCTGCTTGGCGAGGATGCGCTGGAACTGCTTTCCGACCTCGCCGTCCATGCCGGGCAGCACCCGGTCGAGATACTCGATCACCGTCACCTCGGCGCCGAGCCGGCGCCAGACCGAGCCGAGTTCGAGCCCGATCACGCCCGCGCCGATCACCACCAGCTTCTTCGGCACCTCGGCGAGTTCGAGGGCGCCGGTCGAGGAGACGACCGTCTTCTCGTCGATCTCGACACCGGGCAGCCGGGTCACGTCGGAGCCGGTGGCGATGACGATGTTCTTCGTCTCCAGCACCTGGGTGCCGCCGTCGTCCGCGATCACCTCGACGCGGCCCGCGCCTGCGATGCGCCCGCGGCCGTGGAAGGCCTCGACCTTGTTCTTCTTCAGCAGGAACTCGACGCCCTTGGTGTTGCCGTCGACGCCGCCCTGCTTGAACGCCTGCATCTTCTTGAGATCGAGCTTCGGCGTGCCGACGTCGATGCCGAGCTCACCGAAATGCTTGTTGGCCTCTTCGAACGCCTCCGAGGCGTGCAGCAGCGCTTTCGAGGGGATGCAGCCGACATTGAGGCAGGTGCCGCCATGGGTCGCCCGCTTCTCCACCACGGCGGTCTTCAGCCCGAGCTGAGCCGCCCGGATGGCGCAGACATAGCCCCCGGGGCCGGTGCCGATGACGACGAGATCGTAGGACATGCGGGTTCGTTCCGATGGTGAGCGCTGTCCGACGAGGCCGATGGCGTTTCACCGGGAGAAAGCGCGTTGAAGCAAAGACTGAGCGGCGCGCCCCGACAGGGCGGGGGCGAACACCGCGCTAAGCGTGCATGTTGGCGACCAGCTTCTGAAGCTTGGCCTGATTCTCGGATTTCATGCGCAGATTGTAGGAGTCGAAGTCGATTTCCTCGCCGCCATCGCCGACCCAGCCAATCGAGTGCCCATACTCGTCGATGGAGAATTTCCGAAAGTTCTCCGACTTCTGCAGATACGTGAAGATCTTGCCGCGATCGATCGTCGGGCGCAGGTCCACGATGCCCTCGTACCCATCGTCCCAGACGATCTTAAGCACGCCCTGAATGACGTATTCGGCTGCCGTGATCCGTGGAAGGCGCTTCATGGAATCTTCCCTGGATTGATGTCGGACTGTGCCGTGACCCATGCCAGCATCAGCGCGGCCTTGCGAGGCGTCGCCCAATCCACGACTTTACGGTACTGCGACCTCGGCAACGACCCCACGATGATCTTCAGGGTTTTTATGTCGATCAACGCTTCATGCTCGGCATATTTCGCATGAAAGTGCGGCGGCACATGATCGTCGTTGTAGAACCAGATCGCGATCCCATCGATGATCGCAACGACCGGCATGGCCTCAACGGCTTTCGCAGGAGAGTGCAGTCATGCCGGCCGTGCGCATGATCCGAACGCCTCAGAGGTCGAGCACGATCCGCGCCGGGTCCTCCAGGGCTTCCTTGACCCGCACGAGGAAGGTCACGGCCTCCTTCCCGTCGACGATGCGGTGGTCGTAGGAGAGCGCCAGATACATCATCGGCCGCGCCTCGATCTTGCCGCCTCGCACCACCGGCCGCTCCTCGATGCGGTGCATGCCGAGGATGCCGGATTGCGGCGCGTTGAGGATCGGGGTCGACATCAGCGAGCCGTAGATGCCGCCGTTGGTGATCGTGAAGGTGCCGCCCTGCATCTCCTCGATGGAAAGCTTGCCCTCGCGCGCCTTCTTGCCGAAGCCCGCGATCTTCTTCTCGATGCCGGCGATCGACAGGTCGTCGGCATCGCGCACCACGGGGACGACGAGGCCCTTGTCGGTGCCGACGGCGATGCCGATGTGGTAGTAGTTCTTGTAGACGAGGTCCTGCCCGTCGATCTCGGCGTTGACCGCCGGCACGTCCTTGAGCGCGCCGATCACCGCCTTGGTGAAGAAGCCCATGAAGCCGAGCTTCGTCCCGTGCTTCTTCTCGAACACGTCCTTGTACTGCGAGCGGAGCGCCATCACGGCGCCCATGTCCACGTCGTTGAACGTGGTCAGCATCGCGGCCGTGTCCTGGGCGGACTTGAGGCGCTTGGCGATGGTCTGGCGGAGCTTGGTCATCCGCACCCGCTCCTCGCGGGCGGCGTCGTCCGGGGCGGACGGGGCGCGCGGGGGCGGCGGGGCCTTCGTCTCCTGAGCCGGCGCCTTGTCGCCGCCTTTGGCGATGGCGGCGAGCATGTCGCCCTTGGTGGCGCGGCCGTCCTTGCCGCTGCCGTTCAGCGAGGCCGGATCGACGCCGGATTCGCGGGCGAGCTTGGCGACCGCCGGGCCGCTCTCGTCGGCGCCGCGACCGGCGGCGGCGGGCGGGGCGTCGCCGTGGCTGCCGTAGGAGGCCGACGATTCTTGCGCTGGCTTCTCGGCCTTGGCGGGCTGGGCCTCACCCTTCTCCGTGCGGGACTCGGCCTTGGTCTCGGCCGGCTCGGCGCTCTTCGGCGCAGCCTTTTCCGCCTTACCAGCACCCTTGCCGCCCTCGACGATCGAACCCAGCACCGCGCCGGGCTCCACCGTCTCGCCGTCCTTCACCAGGATTTCGCCGAGTTCGCCCGCCGCCGGGGCGTTGACCTCCAGCGTGACCTTGTCGGTCTCCAACTCCACCAAGGGCTCGTCGGCGGCCACCGTGTCGCCGGGCTTCTTGAACCAGCGGCCGATCGTGGCCTCGCTCACGGATTCGCCGAGCGTCGGGACGAGGATGTCGGTTGCCATGGTGTCTTCCGCCCCCTTACGGGGGCCTCCTGTTCAGGATTCGGTGACGGCGGGCCTCACGGCTGCCGCAGGATCAGGGATGGAACGGGCGCGAGCGCGTAGGCGAAGCCGGCCTGCGCGCCGATGACGGGGTCGGCCGCGCCGAGGGCTTCGGCCGCAGCCTCGTCCGCGGCCTCGACGAGGGCCAGACCCCAGGTGTTGCCGGGCTCGAACACCGGGCCCACCGCGATCGCCCTCCCCTCCCCGGCCTGCGCGATCCAGTAGGCCGCGTGCTCGGAGAACAGCGCCTTCTCGGTCTCCGTCGCGTCGAACGGGAAGCTCGGACGCGGCGGGGTCAGGCGGAGGAGGAAGTAGGGCATCGCGGGAGGGCCCGTCAGCTCGCCAGCGCCTCGTTGAGGAAGGCCTGGAGCTGGGCGAGGTGCTTCGACATCAGGCCGACCGCGGTCGAGGCCGAGGCCGGGCGGCCGACATAGCGTGCCCGCTTCGAGGCCGAGCCCGCCTGCCCCAGCACCCAGTCGAGATAGGGATCGACGAAGGTCCAGGCGCCCATGTTCTTGGGCTCTTCCTGGCACCACACCACCTCGGCGTTGCGGAACCGGGTCATCTCGTTGGCGAGCGCCTTGAGCGGGAACGGGTAGAGCTGCTCGACGCGCATCAGGTAGACGTCGTTGACGCCGCGCTTCTCGCGCTCGTCGTAGAGGTCGTAATAGACCTTGCCCGAGCACAGCACGACGCGGCGGATCTTGTCGTCGCGCACCAGCTTGACGCCCGACTCGTCGTGCTCGGCGTCGTCCCACAGGATGCGGTGGAAGGTCGAGCCTTCCGCGATGTCCTCGATCTTCGACACCGCCCGCTTGTGGCGCAGCAGCGACTTCGGGGTCATCAGCACCAGGGGCTTGCGGAAGTCGCGCTTCAGCTGGCGGCGCAGGATGTGGAAGTAGTTCGACGGCGTCGAGCAGTTGGCGACCTGCATGTTGTCCTCGGCGCACATCTGCAGATAGCGCTCCAGACGGGCGGAGGAGTGCTCCGGCCCCTGGCCCTCGTAGCCGTGCGGCAGCAGCAGCACGAGGCCGGACATGCGCAGCCACTTGCGCTCACCCGACGAGATGAACTGGTCGATCACGACCTGCGCGCCGTTGGCGAAGTCGCCGAACTGCGCCTCCCACAGCACCAGGGCGTTGGGTTCGGCGAGCGAGTAGCCGTACTCGAAGCCGAGCACCGCCTCCTCGGAGAGCATCGAGTTGATGACCTCCAGGATCGCTTGGCCTTCCTTGACGGAGTTGAGCGGCGTGTAGCGCTGCTCGTTCTCCTGATCGATCACCACGGCGTGGCGCTGCGAGAAGGTGCCGCGCTCCACGTCCTGGCCGGACAGGCGCACGCGGTGGCCTTCGGTCAAGAGCGTGCCGAAGGCGAGCGCCTCGGCCGTCGCCCAATCGATGCCGACGCCGGTCTCGACCGCCTTGGCGCGGTTGTCGAAGAAGCGCTGGATCGTGCGGTGCAGGTGGAAGCCGGGCGGGGGCGTGGTGAGGCGCTTGGCGATGTCGCGCAGGGTCTCGGCGGGCACGCCGGTGCGACCGCGGCGGGGATCGTCCACGTCCTCGCGCACCGCCTGGAAGCCGGACCAGCGCCCGTCGAGCCAGTCGGCCTTGTTGGCCTTGTAGCCGCCCGCGCCGTCGAGTTCGCCCTCCAGCATCTCGCGGAACTCGGCCTTGCGGGCGTCGAGCTGCTCCTGGGTGAGGTCGCCCTGGGCGACGAGCTTCTTGCCGTAGGTCTCCAGCGCGGTCGGGTGCTTGCGGATGTGCTGGTACATCTTCGGCTGGGTGAAGGCCGGCTCGTCGCCCTCGTTGTGGCCGAAGCGGCGGTAGCACAGCATGTCGATCACGACCGGCTTGCCGAATTTTTGCCGATACTCCGTCGCGACCTTCGCGGCGAAGGTGACCGCCTCCGGATCGTCGCCGTTGCAGTGGAAGATCGGCGCCTCGACCATCTTGGCGACGTCGGACGGATAGGGCGAGGAGCGCGAGAACCGCGGGTCGGTGGTGAAGCCGATCTGGTTGTTGATGATGAAGTGGATCGAGCCGCCGGTGCGGTGGCCCTTCAGGCCCGACAGCCCGAAGCACTCGGCCACCACGCCCTGGCCAGCGAAGGCCGCGTCGCCGTGGATCAGCAGCGGCAGCACCTTGCGGCGCTCGACGTTGGGCTTGGCTTTCTGGTCCTGCTTCGCCCGCACCTTCCCCAGCACCACCGGATCGACGATCTCGAGATGGGACGGGTTGGCGGTGAGCGAGAGGTGGACGTTGTTGTCGTCGAAGGTGCGGTCGGACGAGGCGCCGAGATGGTACTTCACGTCGCCCGAGCCTTCGACCTCGGCGGGTGAGGACGAGCCGCCCTTGAACTCATGGAACACCGCGCGGAAGGGCTTGGCCATCACGTTGGTGAGCACGTTCAGCCGGCCGCGATGGGCCATGCCGAGCACGATCTCCTCGACGCCGAGCGCGCCGCCGCGCTTGATGATCTGCTCCATCGCCGGGACCATCGCCTCGCCGCCGTCGAGGCCGAAGCGCTTGGTGCCGGTGTATTTGAGGTCCAGAAACTTCTCGAAGCCCTCGGCCTCGATCAGCTTGTTCAAAATGGCTCTACGCCCCTCGGGCGTAAAGGAAATTTCCTTGTCCTTGCCCTCGATGCGCTCCTGAATCCACGCCTTCTCCTCGGGGTCGGAGATGTGCATGAACTCGACGCCGAGCGTCTGGCAGTAGGTGCGCTCCAGGATCGCGACGATCTCGCGGATCGTCGAGAACTCCATGCCGAGCACGTTGTCGAGGAAGATCTTGCGGTCCCAGTCGCTCTCCTGGAAGCCGTAATGCTGCGGGTGCAGTTCCTCGTGGTCGCCGCGGGGCGCGAGCCCGAGCGGATCGAGCTTGGCGTGGAGATGGCCGCGCATGCGGTAGGCGCGGATCAGCATGATCGCGCGCACGGAATCCTTGGTCGCCTGCTCGACCGAGACGCCGGTCGCGGCCACGATCGCGGCGCCCTTGGCGGAATCGCCGGGCTTGCCGGCCCGCGCCTGGATCTTCTCGCCGACCGCCTTTTCGAGGGCGCTCCAATTGCCGTCGAGCGCCGAGACGATCTCGCCGTTGAGCGGAACCGGCCAGTTGGGCTTCTGCCAGGAGGCGCCCTCGGCGTTCTTCTTCACCAGCGCGTCGTCCTCGCCGAGTTCGGCGAAGAATTTCTGCCACTGCGGATCGACCGAGTTCGGGTCGCGGGCATAGGCCGCCTGAAGCTCCTCGATCCACGCGGCGTTGGCGCCGTAGAGGAAGGAGGTTTCGAGAAGCGCTTCGTTCGCGTCCTGGCGTGCCATGGCTGCCTGTCCTGTGCGCTCGGGCGGCCCGCGCCTCGGCGCAGGCGGCCGCGATCCAAGTCCGTCCGGCGCGCCATCCGTCGCGAGGGCTAGAGCCCCGCGTCGCGCCTCCGGAGGGGGCCGGGGCACGGATGCGCCCCGGCGATGTCTCTCATATGGGTGGCGCGCGTTTGCGTGCGGTGCAACACAGCCGCGCGGCCCCGGGTTACAGACCCGATCAACCCTTCAGCACTTCGACGAGGGTGCGGCCGAGCCGGGCCGGCGAGGGCGAGACGCGGATGCCCGCGGCCTCCATCGCCGCGATCTTGTCCTCGGCGCCGCCCTTGCCGCCGGAGATGATGGCGCCGGCATGCCCCATGCGGCGGCCCGGAGGCGCCGTGCGGCCGGCGATGAAGCCGACCATCGGCTTCTTGCGCCCGCGCTTGGCCTCGTCCGCCAGGAACTGCGCCGCCTCTTCCTCGGCCGAGCCGCCGATCTCGCCGATCATCACGATCGACTGGGTCTTCTCGTCGGCGAGGAACAGTTCGAGCATCGAGATGAACTCGGTGCCCTTCACCGGATCGCCGCCGATGCCGACCGCGGTGGTCTGGCCGAGGCCCTCCATCGTGGTCTGGAACACCGCCTCGTAGGTCAGCGTGCCGGAGCGCGAGACGATGCCGACATTGCCCGGCTTGAAGATGTTGGCCGGCATGATGCCGATCTTCGACTCGCCCGCGGTGACGACGCCGGGGCAGTTCGGGCCGATGAGCCGCGACTTCGAGCCCTCCAGCGCACGCTTCACCCGCACCATGTCGAGCACCGGAATGCCCTCGGTGATGCAGACGATCAGCGGGATTTCCGCCGCGATCGCCTCGCAGATCGCGTCCGCGGCACCCGGCGGCGGCACGTAGACGACGGAGGCGTCGGCGCCGGTGGCCTCGCGGGCCTCGGCGACGGTGTCGAACACCGGCAGGCCGAGATGCGTCGAGCCGCCCTTACCCGGCGAGGTGCCGCCGACCATCTTGGTGCCGTAGGCGATGGCCTGCTCGGAGTGGAAGGTGCCGTTCTTGCCGGTGAAGCCCTGGCAGATGACTTTTGTGGACGCGTCGATGAGGATGGACATGGATTTCCTTCGCGCGGGTTAGTGCCGGGCCGTCGTTATGGCCAGAACGAAGTAGATGACGATGAGACCGCTTATGATCATGCAGGGGCCAACCCACAACCCTACTTGCGCCCAGTATTGTACATTTACGTGGGCCTTTCGCAGTTCTGGATTGTCCCCACGATATACTATGTTACGGGCAGACCACGACTGCGCAATCATCCAAATGCCAGCGAACAGTGCACCAGGACCAAGTGCGATCACGAGCGCTACGGCCGTCCATTTGTTCACTTCCGAACCGCCGCCACGATCTTCTGCGCCGCGTCGTCGAGATCGTCCGCCGGGATCACGTTGAGGCCCGAGCCCCGGATGATCGCCTTGCCTTCCTCGACGTTGGTGCCCTCCAGGCGCACCACCAGCGGGACTTCGAGGCCGACCGCCTTCACCGCCGCGATCACGCCGCGGGCGATGACGTCGCACTTCATGATCCCGCCGAAGATGTTGACGAGGATGCCCTTCACCTGCGGGTCGGCGGTGATGATCTTGAACGCCGCCGTCACCTTCTCTTCCGAGGCGCCGCCGCCGACGTCGAGGAAGTTGGCCGGCTCCTCGCCGTAGAGCTTGATGATGTCGAGCGTCGCCATGGCGAGCCCCGCGCCGTTGACCATGCAGCCGATGGTGCCGTCGAGCGCGATGTAGGCGAGGTCGTACTTGGAGGCCTCGATCTCTTTCGCGTCCTCCTCGGTCTCGTCGCGCAGCGCGACGATGTCCGCGTGCCGGTAGAGGGCGTTCGAGTCGAACGAAATCTTGGCGTCGAGGCACTTGAGATGGCCGTCGCCGGTGAGCACCAGCGGGTTGATCTCCAGCATGCTCATGTCCTTGGCGACGAACGCCGTGTAGAGCTTGGTGGCGAGATCGCCCGCTTCCTTGGCCTGCGGACCCGAAAGGCCCAGTGCCTTGGCGACGGCGCGGCCGTGATGAGGCATGATGCCGGTGGCCGGATCGACCGAGAAGGTCACGATTTTTTCGGGCGTGTCGTGGGCGACCTGCTCGATGTCCATGCCGCCCTCGGTCGAGACCACGAAGGCGACCTGTCCGGTCTCGCGATCCACCAGCATCGACAGGTAGAACTCGGCAGCGATGGAGGCGCCTTCCTCGATGTAGAGGCGGTTGACCTGCTTGCCGGCCGGGCCCGTCTGGATTGTCACCAGGGTCTCGCCCAGCATCTCGCGGGCGAACTGCACCACCTCGTCCTTGGACTTGGTGACGCGCACGCCGCCCTTGGCGCCCTCGGGCGCGCCCTTGAAGGTGCCCTTGCCGCGCCCGCCCGCATGGATCTGGCTCTTCACCACCCAGACCGGGCCGCCGAGTTCGTCGGCGGCGGCCGCCGCCTCCTCCGGCTTGAAGATCGCCACGCCGCGGGAGACGGGCAGGCCGAACTCCTTGAGGACCGCCTTGGCTTGGTATTCGTGGATGTTCATCGTTCCCTCCCGGAGCGAGTAGCGAGCATCGAGTAGCCTTGAGCGAGCGGCGACGGCCCGGACGGGCCTTTTACGCGCCGCTCACCCTTCGCTCTTCGCCCGTCTTACGCGAGCTTCTCGTTGATGCCCTGGCAGGCGGCAATCAGGCCCTTCACGGCGCCGACCGACTTCTCGAACATCACCTTCTCATCGTCGTTGAAGGTGACTTCGAGGACGCGCTCGACGCCGCTCTCGCCGATCACCACCGGCACGCCGACATAGAGGCCGTCCACGCCGTACTCGCCCGAGAGGTAGGCGGCGCAGGGCAGCACGCGCTTCTTGTCGCGCAGGTAGCTCTCGGCCATGGCGATGGCCGACGCCGCCGGGGCGTAGAAGGCCGAGCCGGTCTTGAGCAGGTTGACGATCTCGCCGCCGCCCTTGCGAGTCCGCTCCACCATGGCGTCGAGCTTCTCCTGGGTGGTCCAGCCGAGCTTGACCAGATCGGTCAGCGGCACGCCGGCCACCGTCGAGTAGCGGGTGAGCGGCACCATGTCGTCGCCGTGGCCGCCGAGCACGAAGGCGGTCACGTCCTCGACCGAGACCTTGAACTCCTCGGCGAGGAAGTGGCGGAAGCGGGCGGAATCGAGCACGCCGGCCATGCCGACGACCTTGTTGGTGGGCAATCCGGAAAACTTCTGCAGCGCCCACACCATCGCGTCGAGCGGGTTGGTGATGCAGATGACGAAGGCGTCGGGCGCGTGCTCCTTGATGCCGGTGCCGACGGCTTCCATGACCTTGAGGTTGATGCCGATGAGGTCGTCGCGGCTCATGCCGGGCTTGCGCGGCACGCCCGCGGTGACGATCACCACCTCGGCCCCGGCGATGGCCGAATAGTCGCTGGCGCCGGAATACTTGGCGTCGAAGCCGTCGACGGGGGCGGATTCGGCGATGTCGAGCGCCTTGCCCTGGGGCACGCCGTCGACGATGTCGAACAGCACGACGTCGCCCAGTTCCTTCAGGCCCGCGAGCTGAGCGAGCGTGCCGCCGATCTGTCCGGCGCCGATGAGGGCGATCTTGCTGCGTGCCATGATGGGTTCGCCTCCGGTCGAAATTCGTGACGGTTCGGTTGCGCCCGGTCATCCCGTGATGCTGCGGTGCAGCCGAACCTTTGCCGATCAACGCTGATGCGGCCGGTGTTTGGCCGAAAAGCCACAGGCCTTCAACCCGACCAAGGGTCAGGTAAGCAGGGGACGGGCCAGCCCGGCAAAAGCGGCGGGCGTCGCCACGGAACAGGGAAACCGATATTTCTCAATCACTTGCCGAACTGCGGCGGGCCGAAGGGCAGCCGGCAAGGCGTCGGTGACACAAAACCGTGTCTGTCAGTCGAGGCGGGCGGCCTGCTTCGCAGCGCAGCGTCCTGCCTCAAAAAGTGCCGGTGCGCAGCGCCCGCTGGATCGACTGGATCACCGCGCCGAGGCGCGCGTCGAGCAGATCGCGTGGCACGTCCGAATCGTGCTGGATCGCCACCGGATGGGTGAAGCGGTAGCTCGCGTCGAAGATCACCGCGATGGCCCGCTCGCGGTCGCGGGCGGCGAACACGCCGGTGCCGATCCCCTCCTCGACGATCCGCTCCACCAGCGCCCGCAACCGCACCCGGTGGCGCCGGGCGATCGGACGCGCCGCCACCGCGGCATCGAGATGGACCGCGAAGAGATGCGGCTCGCGCACCAGCATCTCGCTCTGCGCGGTGGCGAGCGCGCCGAGGAAGCGCTCGATCTTGTCGTCGGCCGGGTCCGGCGCGTCGGCGATGTCGGCGAGTTCGGTCTCCAACTCGCGCAACCAGCGCCCGGCCACCGCGTCGAGCAGCGCGTCCTTCGAGGGGAAGTAGCGATAGACGTTGGCGTGGGTCATGCCGGCTTCGGCCGCCACCGCCACCACCGTGACGCGCTTGGGGCCGAGCCGGGCGAGATGCTCGCTGGCGATGGCCAGAAGCCGCGCATCGGTCGAGAGCGAGGTCGGGCGGGCGCGGGCGGCCGGGCCGCTGAGGCGGGCGGAACGCGGCTGGCTGCCCCGTGGATCGGGTCCGGTGGGGACCGTCTCGTTGTCGCTGTCGTTCAGGCTGAAGGGGAGGGAAACGTTTCCGAACGGCAGCATGATGTCCCGGGCACGAAAGCGACAAGCGTGGGGGCACTCGACCGAAGCCGGTCGAGAGCGGTGCCGTCCCACGCACGCGAGACCCTTCCCGTCCGCGCCGCGCTTGGCAAGCCCGTTCTGATCAGGAATCGGTGCGAAGACTGCGCTGTTTTCGCGCAAAAGCTGCGACGGGCCTCTCCGCGGGGCTTCCGGCGGCCGGTGCGGCACTGTACCGGAACGGCTTCGCCGCCCCGACAAAACCGTCTATGACCGCCCGATGACCGTCCCCGAGACGTCGGCCTTCCCGCCCGGCGAACCGATCGAAGCGCGCCTGCGCCGTGGCCTCGGGGCCCGGTCGATCGTGCTCGTCGGCCTGATGGGCGCGGGCAAGAGCACGGTCGGGCGCCGCCTCGCCTCGCGCCTCGGCCTGATGTTCAAGGACGCCGACCACGAGATCGAGGCCGCGGCCAAGCTCACCATCGCGGATATCTTCGCGATCTACGGCGAGGCGAGTTTTCGCGAAGGGGAAGAGCGGGTGATCGCCCGCCTGCTGCGCGAGGGGCCGATGGTGCTCGCCACCGGCGGCGGCGCGTTCATGCGCGAGGCCACCCGCGCCCGGATCGCGGAAGGCGGCATCTCGGTCTGGCTCAAGGCCGACCTCGAAGTGCTGATGCGCCGCGTGCGCAAGCGCAACACTCGCCCCCTCCTCCAGACCGAAGACCCCGAGGCGACGATGCGCGCCCTGATGGAGGTGCGCCATCCGATCTATGCCGGGGCCGACCTCACGGTGCTCTCCCGCGACGTGTCGCACGACCGGGTGGTGCAGGACGTGATGGAGGCCCTCGACCTCCAGATGAACCCGTCCGCTCCCCGATCGAGCCCC
Organism: Methylorubrum subtropicum; assembly: GCF_038442325.1. NCBI lineage: Bacteria > Pseudomonadati > Pseudomonadota > Alphaproteobacteria > Hyphomicrobiales > Methylobacteriaceae > Methylorubrum > Methylorubrum subtropicum. The sequence goes on from NZ_JBBXMW010000005.1 coordinate 170,482, forward strand.
GCCATGTCACAACCCCTGCGTGTCAACGTTCTGCTCAACCAGGGCCGCGACTACGACATCCGCATCGGCCGCGGCCTGCTCGACGAGATCGGCATCGAGGCGCGCGACCTCGGCGCGCGTGCCGCCGGCATCGTCACCGACGCGACCGTGGCCGGGCTCTACGGCGAGCGGGTGAAGGCGAGCCTGGAGGCGGCGGGCCTGCGCTGCGGCCTCATCACGGTGCCGCCGGGCGAGAGTTCGAAGAGCTATTCCGAATTTGCTCGCGTCTGCGACGGCCTGCTTGCCCAGAAAATCGAGCGCGGCGATCTCGTGGTGGCGCTGGGCGGCGGCGTGGTCGGCGACCTCGCGGGCTTCGCCGCGGCAAGCCTGCGGCGCGGTGTCCGCTTCATCCAGGCGCCCACCACGCTGCTCGCGCAGGTTGATTCCTCCGTCGGCGGCAAGACCGGCATCAACTCCCCGCTCGGAAAGAACCTGATCGGCGCGTTCCACCAGCCGCGCCTCGTGCTCGCCGACACCGCCACCCTCGACACGCTCTCCGAACGCGAGATGCGCGCGGGCTATGCCGAGGTGGCGAAGTACGGCCTGATCGGCGATGCCGACTTCTTCGAATGGTGCGAGGCCAACTGGTCCGGCATCTTCTCCGGCGGCCCGGAGCGCGACGAGGCGGTCGCCCGCTGCTGCCGCGCCAAGGCCGGCGTGGTGGTGCGCGACGAGCGCGAGGACGGCGAGCGCGCCCTGCTCAACCTCGGCCACACCTTCGGCCACGCCCTAGAGCGGCTGACGGCCTACGACTCCGCCCGCCTCGTTCACGGCGAGGGCGTCGCCATCGGGCTCGCGCTCGCCTTCCGCTTCTCGGCGCGCCTCGGCCTCTGCCCCGGCCAGGACGCGGGCCGCGTCGCCAATCACCTCGCGCTCGCCGGCCTGCCGACCCGCCTGCAGCAGGTGCCGGGCGGCGCGGGCGACCCGGACGCCCTCCTCGACGCCATGGCCCAGGACAAGAAGGTCCGCGACGGCCGCCTCACCTTCATCCTCGCCCGCGGCATCGGCCAGAGCTTCATCGCGCCGGATATCGATGGCGGCGAGGTGCGGGCGTTTCTCGAGGACGAGCTGCGGGGGTAGGCCACCGTCAGGTCCGCTTCAGCCGTCTCCCGAAGATCGCGGTCCCGACGCGCACATGCGTCGCGCCCATCTGGATCGCCGCCGCGTAATCCGCGCTCATCCCCATCGACAGGATCGGCAGCCCGTGCTCCCGCGCGATCCGGGCCAGCAGGGCGAAGTGCGGCGAGGGCGGGTCCTCGGCCGGCGGGATGCACATCAGCCCGTGGATCGCGAGCCCATGCGTCTCGCGGCACTCGGCGAGCAGCGTCTCGACCTGATCCGGCGCGACACCGGCCTTCTGCGCCTCGTCGCCGGTGTTGACCTGGATCAGCAGCTTCGGCGCCCGACCCACCCGGTCGATCTCCTTCGCCAAGGCCGCTGCGAGCGAGAGCCGGTCGAGGGAGTGGATCACGTCGAACAGCGCCACCGCCTCGCGCGCCTTGTTCGATTGCAGCGGGCCGACGAAGTGCAGCTCGGTCTCGGGGAACCGCTCCTTCAGCGCCGGCCACTTGGCGACCGATTCCTGCACGTAGTTCTCGCCGAACAGCCGCTGCCCCGCCTCCAGGGCCGGCAGGATGCCGTCCGCCGGCACGGTCTTCGAAATGGCGATGAGATGGACGCTTGTCGGATCGCGCTCGCTGTCCTCGGCGGCGCGGCGGATGCCGGCCTGCACTTCAGCGAGCCCTGCAGCGACGTCGGCCTCGCCGACCGGGGGCATCGTGTCGAGAGATGTCGGGTGTTCGCTCATGCTGGTGTCCTGGGGCGGAGACGGCCGGAGTTCAAGACAGACCCTCCCCTTTCGTTGACCCGCGGCAGCCCGGATATGCTACGTGCCGGGCCACGCGGCGGCGGCCCCACTGCCCCGCCCTCCCCGGCTGATCCTGGCGCCCTGCATGACCGACACCGCACACCCCGCCCCGAGCCTCGAGCGCTACAACGCCAAGGACGCCGAGCCGCGCTGGCAGCGGGCCTGGGACGAGGCGCGGCTGTTCGAGACGAAGAACGACGACCCGCGCCCGAAATACTACGTGCTGGAGATGTTCCCCTACCCGTCGGGGCGCATCCATATCGGCCACGTGCGCAACTACGCCATGGGCGACGTCGTGGCCCGCTATAAGCGCGCCAAGGGCCACAACGTGCTGCACCCGATGGGCTGGGACGCCTTCGGCCTGCCCGCCGAGAACGCCGCCATGGAGCGGAAGGTCAACCCGCGCGACTGGACCTACGCCAACATCGCCACCATGCGCGGCCAGCTCCAGAGCATGGGCCTGTCGCTCGACTGGAGCCGCGAGATCGCGACCTGCGATCCCGACTACTACAAGCACCAGCAGCGCATGTTCCTCGACTTCCTCGACAAGGGGCTGGTCACGCGCCGCACCGCGAAGGTGAACTGGGATCCGGTCGATCACACCGTGCTCGCCAACGAGCAGGTCATCGACGGGCGCGGCTGGCGCTCGGGCGCGCTCGTCGAGCAGCGCGAGCTGACCCAGTGGTTCTTCAAGATCACCGACTTCGCCCAGGACCTCAGCGACGCCCTCGATGGGCTGGAGCGCTGGCCGGAAAAGGTCCGGCTGATGCAGAAGAACTGGATCGGCCGCTCGGAGGGTCTGGAGGTGCGCTTCGCGCTGGCCTCGCCGTTTGCCGGCACCGAGGAGCTGACGGTCTACACCACCCGCCCCGACACCCTGTTCGGCGCGCAGTTTTTGGCGATCTCGGTCGATCACCCGCTGGCCAAGGCGCTGGCCGAGACCGGCCCGGACCCGGACGGTCTCCAAAAATTCGCGGAGGAATGCCGCCGCATCGGCACCGCCCAGGAGGCGATCGACACCGCGGAAAAGCTCGGTTTCGATACGGGCCTCACCGTGAGCCACCCCCTCGACCCGTCCTGGGAGCTGCCGGTCTACGTCGCGAACTTCGTGCTGATGGAATACGGCACCGGCGCCGTGTTCGGTTGCCCGGCCCACGACCAGCGCGACCTCGACTTTTCCAACAAGTACGGCCTCGGCAACACGCCGGTGGTCTGCCCCGAGGGGCAGGACCCTGCGGGCTTCGTCATCACCGACACCGCCTATGACAGCGACGGACGGATGATCAATTCGCGCTTCCTCGACGGGATGAGCACCGACGACGCCTTCCGCACTGTCGCCGACCGCCTCGAAGCCGAGACGCTGGCCGGCGCCCCCGTCGCCCGCCGAAAGGTGCAGTTCCGCTTGCGCGACTGGGGCGTGTCGCGCCAGCGCTACTGGGGCTGCCCGATCCCGATTATCCACTGCGAGTCCTGCGGCCCCGTCCCGGTGCCGGTGGCCGACCTACCGGTGAAGCTGCCCGACGAGGTGTCGTTCGACCAGCCGGGCAACCCGCTGGAGCGCGACCATGCGTGGCGCAACGTCCCCTGCCCCCGCTGCGGCGCGGCAGCCCGGCGCGAGACCGACACGATGGACACCTTCGTCGACTCGTCGTGGTACTACGCCCGCTTCACCGCGCCCTGGCTCGCGGACGCCCCGACCGACCGCGGAATCGTCGATCACTGGCTCGCGGTCGATCAGTATATCGGCGGCGTCGAGCACGCGATCCTGCACCTGCTCTACTCGCGCTTCTTCATGCGGGCGATGCAGGCGACCGGTTGGTCCGGGATCGCGGAGCCGTTCGCCGGCCTGTTCACGCAGGGCATGGTGGTCCACGAGACCTATAAGGACCCGGCCGGGGCCTGGGTGCCGCCCACCGACATCCGCTTCGAGACCGAGGCCGGACAGCGCAAAGCGTTTCACGTGAAAACCGGCGCGGCCATCGAGATCGGCCCGACGGAAAAAATGTCGAAGTCGAAGAAGAACGTCGTCGATCCCGACGACATCATCGCCAGCTACGGCGCCGACACCGCCCGCTGGTTCATGCTCTCCGACTCGCCCCCTGAGCGCGACGTGATCTGGACGGAAGAGGGCGTGCAGGGCGCCGCCCGCTTCGTGCAGCGGGTCTGGCGCCTCGTCCACGGCGCGGCCTCTGCCTGCGGGTCCGGCGGCGCCGCCGACACCGCCGTCCGCAAGGCCGCCCACAAGGCGCTCGCCGCGGTCGGCGAGGATGTCGAGCGCCTGCGCTTCAACCGCTGCGTCGCCCACATCTACACGCTGGCCAACGCCCTCGACGAAGCCCTGCGCGCCGGCGCCTCGTCCGCCGCGGCCGGGGAGGCGGCCCGCATCCTCGTGCAGCTCATCGCCCCGATGATGCCCCACCTCGCCGAGGAATCCTGGCAGGTGCTGGGCGGCCAGGGCCTCGTCGCCGAGGCCCCGTGGCCGGAGGCGGATGCGGCGCTCTTGGTCGAGGACGAGATCACCCTCCCCGTTCAGATCAACGGCAAGAAGCGCGCCGACGTGACGGTGCCGCGCGACGCCGCCAAGGCTGCGGTCGAGGCCGCGACGCTGGCGCTGGACGCCGTGCAGAAGGTGCTGGAAGGCCGTTCCCCGAAGAAGGTGATCGTGGTGCCGGGGCGGATCGTGAACCTCGTGGTCTAACCGATGCCCCTTGCCCCGTTGGAGCGGTCCGAGACCATCTTCGCCCCCGCCACCGGCTTCGGCCGCGCGGCGGTGAGCGTGGTGCGGATCTGCGGCCCGGCGGCTGGTCCGGCCCTCGACGCGCTGGCGGGCCGGCGCCCCGAGCCGCGCCGGTTGTCCCTGCGGCGCCTGCGCGATCCCGCCTCCGGCACCCTGCTCGATCAGGCCCTCGTCGCGTGGCTCCCCGGCCCCGGCACCGCTACCGGCGAGGACATGGCCGAGTTGCACCTGCACGGCGGCACGGCGGTGCGGGCGGCGGTGCTGCGGGCACTCGGCGCCCTGCCCGGCTGCCGCCCCGCGGAGGCCGGCGCCTTCACCCGCCGCGCCTTCCTCAACGGCCGCCTCGATCTCACCGAGGCCGAGGGCATCGCCGACCTGATCGACGCCGAGACCGAGGCCCAGCGCCTCCAGGCCCTGCGCCAGCTCGACGGCGCCCTCGGGAGGCAGGTCGCGGCGTGGCGCGACACCGCCATCGATCTGCTGGCCTCGGCGGAAGCCGCCCTCGATTTCGCCGACGAGGGCGACGTGGACGACACCGGCCTCGACGCGGCGCTGACCGGCCGCGCCGCTTCTCTTTCAAAGGAAATCCGAAAAATCCTGGCGGACGGACGCCGCGGCGAGCGCCTGCGCGAGGGGTTTTGCGTGGTGCTGGCCGGCCCGCCGAATTCCGGCAAATCGACCCTGCTCAACGCGCTCGCCGGGCGCGACGCCGCCATCGTCTCCGACATCCCCGGCACCACCCGCGACGCCATCGAGGTCCGCTGCGATCTCGGCGGCCTGCCCGTGGTGCTGATCGACACCGCCGGCCTGCGCGACGCCATCGACCCCATCGAAGCCGAGGGCGTCGCTCGCACCCGCCGCCGCATCGAGACGGCGGACCTCGTGCTGCGCCTTCTGCCCATCGATGCCCCCGAGCCGGACAGGGATGGCGGACCGGCCACTTTGTGGGTTCGCACCAAGTCGGACTTGGCGCCGAACGCTGTGGCGCAGACCGACCCGGATCGAGCACCGGTTCCCCTCCCCCTTGCGGGGAGGGGTAGGGGTGGGGGTGGTTCAGGATCGAGCGTTATGGTGCCTTCTGCACCACCCCCACCTCCTCCCTCCTCCCTGCAAGAGGGAGGAGAGCGTCCCGTCCGGTCTCCCGGTGCGGCATCTGACGCCCTGCGGATCTCCGCCCATACTGGTGCCGGCCTGGACGCCCTGCTCGACGCGATCCAGCGCCAGGCCGAAGCCTCCCTCGGCGGCGACGCCCTCGTCACCCGCGAGCGCCACCGCGACGCCCTCACCCGCGCGGTCGCCCATCTCGACCGCGTGGCCGCCGCCCCCCCCGATCACCTACCTGAACTCACAGCGGAAGACCTCCGCCTCGCCGTCCGGGCCCTCGGCGAAGTCGGCGGCCATGTCGGCGTCGAAGAGATGCTGGACCGACTGTTTGCCGGCTTCTGTATCGGCAAATGATTTCTTTAGGTTTTGATTTGCCGGCTTACCGATAGCGTCCGCGCCGCTTCCGCAAATCTACCCCGTCATTGCGAGGCGAAGCCGAAGCAATCCAGTGCTCCGCACCATCCGGAAGGATCACACCAACCGCCGCTTCGGCGTGGTCTTGCCCTTCCAAAAGCGTCGCGCTCTGGATCGCTTCGGCTCCGCCTCGCGATGACGGCGCGGGTGGCATGGGTCGGCAGAGCGGGGACGAGTCCGGTGGTGCAGGGCAGAGGCACCACGCCGTCCCCTCCACCTGCCAAAACCCCAAAAACCCGAATCGCGTTGACCGCCCCGCGCGCCCGCGCGTAAGTCACCCTCCATGCACCCTTCTGAAACGAGCTACGACGTCATCGTCGTCGGCGGTGGCCATGCCGGCGTCGAGGCCGCCGCCGCGGCTGCGCGCGTCGGCGCGCGCACGGCGCTGGTGACCCATCGCGCCGCGACCATCGGGGCGATGTCGTGCAATCCGGCCATCGGCGGGCTCGGCAAGGGCCATCTCGTGCGCGAGGTCGATGCGCTGGACGGGCTGATGGGCCGCGTCGCCGATGCCGCCGGCATCCAGTTCCGCCTGCTCAACCGCCGCAAGGGTCCGGCCGTGCGCGGCCCCCGCACCCAGGCCGACCGTGCCCTCTACGCCCGCGCCATGCAGGCTGCCATCGCCGAGACCGCCGGGCTGAGCGTGGTCGAGGGTGAGGTCGATGACCTGATCGTAGCGGGGAAGCGTGTCGCGGGCGCGGTGCTGGCTGATGGCCGTTGCCTCTCGGCCGGGGCCGTGGTGCTCACCACCGGGACGTTCCTACGCGGGCTGATCCATATCGGCGAGCGGCAGGTGCCAGCCGGCCGTGTGGGGGAGGGGCCGGCGATCGGCCTCGCTCACACCCTCGACCGCCACGGCTTTCGCCTCGGCCGCCTCAAGACCGGCACGCCGCCGCGCCTCGACGGGCGCACCATCGATTGGGCCGCGCTGGAGATGCAGCAGGCCGACGCGGACCCGGTGCCGTTCTCGACCCTGACCGAGCGCATCACCACGCCCCAGATCGCCTGCGGCATCACCCGCACGACCCAGGCCGTCCACGATCTGATCCGGAAAAACCTGCACCGCTCGCCGATGTATTCCGGCGGCATCAGCAGCCGGGGCCCGCGCTACTGCCCGTCGATCGAGGACAAGGTGGTGCGCTTCGGTGATCGCGAGGGCCACCAGATCTTTCTGGAGCCCGAGGGGCTGGACGATCCGACCGTCTACCCGAACGGCATCTCGACCGCGCTCCCCGAGGACGTGCAGGCCGCGATCATCGCCGCCATCCCCGGCCTGGCGCGCACCCGCATCGTCCGGCCAGGCTACGCCATCGAATACGATTACGTCGATCCGCGCGAACTCGACGCCACGCTCCAGACCCGGCGCCTGCCCGGCCTTTTTTTGGCCGGCCAGATCAACGGCACCACCGGCTACGAGGAGGCGGCGGGGCAGGGGCTGGTCGCCGGCCTCAACGCGGCACGGCTCGCGGGCGGCTCGGAGCTAGCCGTGTTCGACCGGGCCGAATCCTATCTCGGCGTGATGATCGATGACCTCGTCACCCACGGGGTGAGCGAGCCTTACCGCATGTTCACCTCGCGCTCGGAATACCGGCTCAGCTTGCGCGTCGACAACGCCGACGAGCGGCTGACGCCCCGCGGCGCGGCGCTCGGTTGCGTCGGCTCGGTCCGCGCCGCCCACTTCGCCGCCGGGCAGGACGTGCTGGCCCGCGCCCGCGCCCGGCTCGACGCCCTGAGCCTCACGCCGAACGAGGCCGCCGCCCACGGCCTCGCGCTCAACCGCGACGGCCTGCGCCGCTCGGCCTTCCAGATCCTGTCCTACCCCGAGATCGGCTGGGACCGCCTCGCCGCGGTCTGGCCGGACCTCGCCGAAGTGCCGCCGCGGATCGCCGAGCGGCTGCGGACGGACGCCACCTACGCGGTCTATCTCGACCGCCAGCAGGCCGACATCGCCGCCTTCCGCCGCGACGAGGCGGTGCGCCTGCCGGCCTCCCTCGACTACGCCGCCATCGCCGGCCTCTCGAACGAGATGCGGATCAAGCTCGACGGCGTGCGCCCGACCACGCTGGGACAGGCCGCCCGCATCGAGGGCGTGACGCCCGCGGCGCTGACGCTGCTGGCGGCGCACGCCCGGCGCGGGCGGGCGCAGGCGACGGCGTGAAAGCCTTGCAACCTTTCTCCACCCCACTCCCTCATCCTGAGGTGCCACAGCGAAGCGGAGGCCTCGAAGGAGGGCTCCAGGGGTCGCAGCGCATTCTGGAGCCCTCCTTCGAGGCCGCTTCGCGGCACCTCAGGATGAGGGTGAGGGTGGGGCGCGCTGTCGTTGCAGGGGCTTCGCATGAGTAGCGACCAGCGCGCCCGCGTGCTCGCCGAGCACGATGTTTCACGTGAAACAGCCGGCCTCCTCGACATCTATGTCGAGCAGCTTGCCCGCTGGCAGAACGTGAAGAACCTCGTCGGCCCGGCCACTCTCGGGGAAGTCTGGCACCGCCACGTCGCCGACGCGCTCCAGCTTCTCGCGCTCGCCCCCGAGGCCAAGACCTGGGTCGATCTCGGCTCCGGCGCGGGCATTCCGGGGCTGATTCTCGCGATATCCGGTCGAGTACGATCGGGGCTGAAAATCCATCTTATCGAGAGCAATGCGCGCAAATGCGCCTTCCTCACCGAGACCGCGCGTCTGACCGGCGCGCCGGTGACGGTCCACAACGCCCGCATCGAATCCGTGGTCAGTAGCCTCACCGGCGCCGACATCGTCTGCGCCCGCGCGCTCGCCCCGCTCAATCAACTTCTCGCCTGGACCGAGCCACTGTTGAAAACAGGCACCACCGGGCTGTTTCCGAAGGGCCGTGATGCAGCCGCGGAATTGACCGAGGCGGACAGAGAGTGGACATTCGCCCGCGACCTGATTCCGAGCCGCACCGACTCGCAGGCACGGATCGTGCGCGTCACGTCGCTTTCCCGCGTGGATCCATGACCGATTCTCCTCGTTCCAAGCCCCTCAGGGTGCTGGCGCTCGCCAATCAGAAGGGCGGCGTCGGCAAGACCACCACGGCGATCAATCTCGGCACGGCGCTGGCCGCCATCGGCGAGCAGGTGCTGGTGATCGATCTCGATCCGCAGGGCAACGCCTCGACCGGGCTCGGCATCGACCGACGCCGCCGCCCGGTCTCGACCTACGACGTCATGGCGGGCGAGGCCCCGCTCTCCCAGGCCGTGACCCCGACCGCCGTGCCGCGCCTGTCGGTGGCGCCCTCGACCATGGACCTGCTCGGCCTGGAGCTGGAACTGGCCAACGCCCCCGACCGGGCGCACCGCCTGCGCAACGTCCTGCGCGACCTCACCGAGGCGCCCGGTGCCGAGCCGATCACCTACGTGCTGATCGACTGCCCGCCCTCGCTCAACCTGTTGACGATCAACGCGCTCGCCGCCGCCGACGCGGTGCTGGTGCCGCTGCAATGCGAGTTCTTCGCGCTCGAAGGCCTCAGCCAGCTGCTCCGTACCGTCGAGCAGGTGCGCGGCGCCTTGAACCCGAAGCTGCAGATCCAGGGCGTGGTGCTGACCATGTACGATCCGCGCAACAACCTCTCGGCCCAGGTGGTGGCGGACGTGCGCGGCTTCCTCGGCGATAAGGTCTACGAGACCATGATCCCGCGCAACGTGCGGGTCTCCGAGGCGCCCTCGCACGGCAAGCCGGTGCTGCTCTACGACCTGAAATGCGCGGGCTCGCAGGCCTATCTGCGCCTCGCCTCGGAAGTCATCCAGCGTGAGGGCCGGGCCCCGCCGCCCGCCGCCGCCGCGTAGCCGTACGGCGACGAGACAGGCTCGTCGTCCGGCGTCAGTATCGAATCAGTAACGGAGTTTCCCAGTGGCGATGGCGGATGATGCGGCGCGGCCGCGGCTCGGGCGCGGGCTCGCGGCCCTGATCGGCGACTTCTCCGACGACGCGCCGCGGGAGGATGCCCGGCCGCCGCAATCGCAGCGCAAGGTGGTGGTCGAGTTCCTGCGGCCGAACCCGCGCAACCCCCGCCGCCGCTTCTCCGAACCGGAACTCGACGAGCTCGCCGCCTCGATCCGCCAGCGCGGCGTGATCCAGCCCATCGTCGTCCGACCCCTGCCAGCCGTGCCCGGCACCTTCGAGATCGTCGCCGGCGAGCGCCGCTGGCGCGCGGCGCAGCGCGCCGGCATCACCGAGGTGCCGGTCGTCGTCGTCGAGATCGACGACCGCACCTCGCTCGAATACGCGATCCTCGAAAACGTCCAGCGCACCGACCTCAACGCCATCGAGGAGGCCGCCGGCTACGAGCGGCTGATGGGCGAGTTCCAGTACACCCAGGCCGAACTCGCCGAACTGCTCGGCAAGAGCCGCAGCCATCTCGCCAACACCCTGCGCCTGTTGCAGCTTCCGCCCGCGATCCAGGATCGGGTGACGGCGGGTGAGATCACCGCGGGGCATGCCCGGGCGCTGCTCTCGGTGCGCGACCCGGAAGCCATCGCCCGCCGCATCGTCGCCGAGGGCCTGTCGGTGCGCGAGGTCGAGGCGCTGGCAGCCGCCGACAACACCTCGGATTCCGAGGCGCCCCGCCCCGGCCGCCCCCGCCGGGCCTCCGGCAGCGACGCGACCGTGCGCTCCCTGGAGGACGTGCTGGCCCGCGCGCTCGGCCATGCGGTGGCGGTGAAGGACAAGGCGAGCGGGGAGGGGGAAATCCGCATCCGCTACGCCAGCGCCGAGGAGCGCGACGCGCTCTGCCGCAAGCTCGGAGGCACGCCGGAGGCGTAAAGCGCTCGCGCTTTATTGATCGACCCGAGAATAGATTTGCCGGCTGAGCGGGCCGGCCAGATCGGATTAAATCATCGGCGAGATCGTCCGGCTTCGATCCCATCGACAGGACTGGTCAACGCGTCTATCAGCCTCCGGCCCATCCGCCCTGAGCGGAACGACGCCGGAGGCCCGACGATGTTCAATATGTTCAAGTCGCAATCGCCGCTCGATCTGACGCCGCGCAACTGCCTCGTGATCTCGCTGCTCTACTGCATGGGCTCCGACGGCGAACTCGATCCGGAGGAGCTGGGCCACCTGATGTCGGTGCTCGGCCGCAACACCACCCGCCAGCAGCTCGACGCGCTCCTGCGCTATGCCCGCTCGACCCCGCCGCAGCAGTTCCTGGCGGACGCCGGCCCGCGGCTGCGCCCGGACCAGCGGCTCTGCATCGTCCTCAACATGATCGACAGCGCCATGGCCGACGGCGAGGCCGAGCCCGGCGAGCAGCGGCTGATCATGGAGTTCGCCCAGGCCTTCGGCCTGAGCGAGGCCGAGCTGAACCCGCATTTCCGCACCCTGGTCGCCAAGAACGACCGGGCCGTGCTGGACCGCTGATCGGGATCAGGGCCGCCGCCCCAGCCCCGGCACGAGGGCGGCGAGCCGGTCCTTGAGGGTGAGCAGGCGCGGCGGCCCGAGCCCGCCGGGCGGCGGGTGCTCCGGCCGGCCGGAGGGCGTCACCGACCGCTCGGTGAGGTCGGCGACGTCGACACCGCGGTTCACCCCGATCACGAGGCTCGCGACGTAGCGGTCGCGCTCCTCCTTCACGGCGCAGAACGCGCGCCGCTGTGGGTCTTCCTCGCGGGCGAAGCCGTCGTTGGCGTTGACGACGAGACGCTCCACCTTGCGCCCGCCATAGGCCGGCACCTGGGTGTAGAGGAATTCGCTCAGCGCGTCGGGGAAGTAGATCTGCCCCGTCAGCACCGTGCGCCGGTCGAGAAACACCTTGAGGTGGATGTGGGTCGCCCGGCCGGGGTACCAGCCCGGATAGATCGTATCGAACGCCGCCCACCCGCTCGCGTCGGTCTCCTGCGTCCCGCGCAGGAAGGTCTGGCCGCTGGTGTCGATGCGGCGGGAATCGCCCTGGCCCGGATAGGCCGAGTAGAGCCCCTGCGCATCGCAGTGCCAGACATCGACGCGGGCCCCGGCGAGCGGCGTGCAGGGGCCGGCCTCGATCACCCGCAGCCGCAGGCGCAGCGGCACGCCCGCGCGTCCTTCCGTGATGTCGGTGCGCACGAGGCGCGGATCGGTGTAGAACGGGCCCTCGATCGCCTGCGGGGTCAGCAGGCAGGCACCCTCATCGGCCCCGTCCGCGGGCGCCGCCGCGGCGGCGGGGCGCGACAGCAGGCCGGCGGCGCCGAGGCCGAGAACGGACAGCAGCCCGCGGCGCGAATTCGACGGCAACGGCATGAGGGTTCTCCCGGTGGTGGTTCGCGCGAGCGCTACACCGTGAGGATGTCCCGGATGTTTCCCGCCGTCACGGCGGCGTTCAGGCGCGCCGGCGCGAAGCCTCGACGGCAATTCTCAAAAAAATCGCCTGGGCCTGGGCGTGGGCGAGATCCGGCTCGGCGCGGCGGCAGGCCAGCACCGCGTCCTGCAGCCACGCCACCGCCGGGCGCAAGGCTTCCGCCGACCAGCGGGCGAGCTGCGTCTCGGCGGTGGCCTTGCGTCGGAAATGCAGGCCGCGCCAGTTGGCGACGATCTGGCTCGCGCTGCCGCGGGGATTGTCGAGCCGCAGAGACAGCAATTGCAGGGCGTGCCGAAGCCCCGCGCCGAGCATTGCGGAGGGGTCCATGCCCTCGTGGCGGAAGCGGCGATAGGTGCGCTCGGCCTCCCCGGCGCGCCCGGAGAAGGCGGCGTCGATCAGCTCGTTGAGGACGCTGGCCCCGACATCGCTGACGATCGCCTCGACATCCTCGACGGCCACGCTGCCCTGGCCGCGGGCGTAGAGCGAGAGCTTGCCGATCTCGGAGAGGCTGGCGCGGCGGTCGCTGCCGAGGCTGCCGGCCAGCAGGTCGCGGGCGTCGCGGTCGATGCGCAGGCCGTCCTCCTGCAAGGTGCGGTCGATGAGGTCGGCCAGCGTGCGCTCGTCGTCGGGGTAGCAGGGGAGGGCGAGCGCCTTGGGCGAGCCCTCGCAGAGCGTGCGCAGGGGCGCCGACTTGGCGAGGTCGCCGGCCTCCACGACGATGCGGGCACCCTCGATCGGGGCCTTCAACGCGGCATCGACCGCAGGCGCGTAGTTGCGGCTGCCCGAGCGCACCCAGATCGTGCGCGAGCCACCGAACATCCCGAGCGTGCCGGCCTCGTCCACGAGGCGGCCGGGATCGCCCGCCAGCACGTCGCCGTCGAGGCGGATCAGGGCGAAGGGGTCGTCCGGGTCGGGCACGAGCTTGGCGATCAGCCGCGCCGCCCGGTCGGCGACGAGGCCGGTATCGGGACCGTAGATCAGGATCACGGGCACGCGCGGATCGGGCCCGCGCCGGATCAGCCCCTCGACATCCCCGGCCTTGACCGCCGTCATGATCTAACAGCCTGCTTGCGTTGGCATTTCGAGGTGACCGCGGCCCCCTTCAGGGCGCTTTCCATCCCCCCCTCATCCTGAGGTGCCGGAGCGCAGCGGAGGCCTCGAAGGAGGGCTCCAGTTCGCTCAGCGATCCCTAGAGCCCTCCTTCGAGGCCGCTGACGCGGCACCTCAGGATGAGGGGAGTGGGTGGGACAAGCCGGTCAAACGCCCGCTCAGCTGTTCGGCTTCACGGCGAGGACGGAGGCGATGCGGGTCTTGATCTGCTCGGCCAGCACCTTGGCGAGGCGGATTTCGGCATCGCGCGCGGCGCGCAGCGAGGCGAAGCGCTGGATCGAGCGGTCGTAGGTCGCGGTCGAGACGGCCACGCCCTCGGTGATGATCCGCTGCCCGTCGCTGCTCTCCAGCACGTACTTGATCGTGCCGACGATGGTGCCGGCCTCGGCGCGGGCGGTGGTGGAGGAGACGATCGGCGTCTGCACCTGCTCGCTGCCCTGCATCTTCAGCCGGTAGCGCTTGGGCGGGCCGGCCTGGCCCGAGCCGTCGAGGGCGAAGATGAGTTCGCTGCGCAGGTAATGCCCGAGCCGCTCCTGATCCTGCGCCATCACGACGTCGTCGACCTGGATCGCGGCGAGCACGGTCTGCATCGATTCGCCCGAGGCAGTCGGCCCGTAGAGCGGGCGGAAGCAGGCGCCGAGATTAAGCGCGAGCCCGAGCGCGAGCGCCACCCGCGCGATCCGGGCCCCCGGCCTGTCCGACGCCACACCCATCCGATGCCTCACGGCTGCTCCCCGACCCGCGTACGGCTCCGCTTGTACGGCAAGCCGCACGCCCGGTCATCCTACCGGGGGCATGCTTTACGAACCCTCTGCGGCGAGACCGTGATGGCGTCCCGCGCTTGTGCGCGAGGGCGGCGATCCCCATCTCAGGCTCATCGCATTCACGCCTTCGACCACGCCTTGACGCTGAGCGAACGCGCGGGGTAGATTAGAACAAATGGCGAACAAACGAGCCCTGTCATGGTCCGTCGCTCTGCGCGACCTGAGGGACGACCGAACCCGGAGAGCCGATGTGCGCGAGGAGCGTCTGCGAACGATGGCGGGCCTGCGCGGCAGTCCGGCCCTGGCCTTGAGCGCGTGGCGCGGGCGCTCGGGCCGGCGCTACGTCGTCGGCGTCCACGAGATCGCCGCCTCCGACCTGACCGAGGTCGGGCCGGCGGTGCTGATCGCGGTGCGCCGCGACGGCGCCGGCATCGCCCAGCCGGTCTCGGTGACGGCGACCGGCGAGAGCCCGCGCGAGCGGCTGACCCGCGGCTGGCTCACCCGCGTCCGCCAGAAGGGCGCGACCGAGATGCACGTGCACCGTCTCGCCGAGGGCGACGACGAGCGCCGCGCCATCGTGGCGGACTTGGTGCTCGACGAGGCGGCGACCGCCTGACCGTCGCCTCGCGACCCTGCGTCGAGCCGAAGAGCGGCGCCGGGCCGAGATCGAGGGCCTCCCGTACTCTGCTGCCGTCATTCCGGGGCTCGCCACAGGCGAGAACCCGGAATCCACGACTGGCCGCGACGGCGCAGCTTTAAGCCGGGCATCCCGCATCACGGGTGGGTTCCGGGTTCCGCTTCGCGGCCCCGGAATGACGGCTGGGATGTGAAACGCGGGCCGGCCCCGTCGTCCGACTCTCGCTCCGAGCCATAGCGCCGCGACACCCCGCACTTGCCTTGCGCGCGCCCGGTCTCCAAACACGCTCCGCCCGGCCGCTTCGCCGGGCCGCGCGGGACGACCTTGATGGCGCAGACTTCTTCCCCGATCCCCGGCGGGCCGGCGGACCGGCCTCGCAGGCGGATCGGCCTGTTTCTCCCCTACATCCTGCTCGCCGCCCTGGTGGTGGTGTGGAGCGTCGGCTGGTTCCTGATCCGCGCGCGGGCGCAGAGCGAGATGGACGGCTGGCTCGCCCAGGAAGCCAAGGCCGGCAGGCAATGGACCTGCGCCGACCGCTCGATCACCGGCTATCCGTTCCGGCTCGAACTGCGCTGCGCCTCCCTGCGCTTCGCCCGCTCGGACGGCAGCTTCTCGCTCGGGCCGCTCACCGTGGTCGTGCAGGTCTACGATCCGCGCCTCGTCCTGTTGGAGGCCGCCGGCCCGTTCCGGGTCGAGCAGGGCGATCTCAGCGCCGACATGACGTGGTCGTCGCTGGAAGCGAGCTTCCACGCCGCCTCCGACGGCTTCAGCCGCGCCTCGCTGGTGGTCGATGGCCCGAAGGGCGTGGTGAACACGCCCGATCCCGGCCCGATCGATTTCGCCGCCAACCATCTCGAACTGCACGCCCGGCCGACGCCGGGGCGTTTCGCCACCGACGGCGCCGTCGATGTGAGCCTGCGCCTCGTCAAGGCCGCCGTGCCGCGCCTCGATGCGCTCGCGGGCAGCCCCGACCCGGCCGACATCGATCTCGACACCACCATCGAGCAGGCCGCGGTGCTGCGCACCGGCACGGTCGCGCGCGAGCTGGAGACGTGGCGCCAGGCCGGCGGGCGGCTCGACGTGACGCGGCTGTCGATCGCCAAGGGCGAGCGCCGGCTCCAGGCCAAGGGTACTGTGGGGCTCGACGCGGCGCACCGGCCGGAGGGTCGGTTCGACCTACGCGCGGTCGGGCTGGAGGCGCTGGTCGGGCAGGTGATGGGCCAGCGCTACGGCGCCGACAAGGGCGCCCTGATCGGCAACCTCGTCGGCCAGTTCCTGGGCGGCCTGCGCCGCAAGGAGGAGGGCGACGCCGCCATGGCGGAGAACGGCGCCGACGCGCTCAAGCCGCTGCCGACGCTCAAGCTCGGCGACGGCCGGCTGATGCTCGGGCCGTTCGCGGTGCCGAACGTGGTGCTGCCGGCGCTCTACTGAGCGCCGCTTTCACGCCCAGGGCGCGGGGCCGCGGCGGAGCAGCATCCGGCGCAACGTGCGCCCCGCCGTCTCCAGGCGGCGGCGATGGAGCTGGTGCCGGCGCCACCGCGCGAGGTCTCCCTTCGCGACCGGCGCGTCGAGTTCCGCCACGTCCGCCGACAGCGCCCGGAAGCGCGCGGCCGCCCCGGGGTCGCGCGCGCGCAGGTCGGCGAGAAACAGGCGCATCTCGGTGAGCGTCGGGCCGATCCAGTCCTGCACCGTCGGGTCGGGCCGGCCGGTGGCGGCCGCGCCGTCGCAGCGGACGAGGCGGATCGGCCCCCCCCGCGACGGCGGCGGAACATCGCCTTCGAAGGCCAAGAGATCGCCGCCAAGCCGCTCGCCCTGGACCACCTCCGGCAGCAGCGCGTCGCGGATCAGCGTGACGGCGCCGTGGCGGTAGAGCCCGCGGGCCGGGCGGCGCTCCTCGCCCGAGCCGTCCACGGCCGGGGCGAAGCGGCGCAGCACGAGATCGGTCGGGCCGACGCCCGCCACGGGGGCGAAGGCGCGGGGGGCGAACTGCACGGTGCCGGCGTGCGGCGGCACCGCGCGCAGCCAGCGCTCGATCGTGTCGCCCGGCAGCGGCATCAGGAATTCGTCGAGGTCGAGGAAGACCGCGAAGGGAAAGAACCGGCTGCGGGCGGCCAGGAAATGGTCCTGCGGCGTCAGCAGATGGGCCGCACCCCGGGCCTCGGGCCAGGGCACGCGGACGACGCCGAGGGCCTTGTGTGCGGCCAGGATCGCGGCGGTGTCGTCGCGGCTCTCGTCGTCGTAGACCACGACGTCGCGCACGCCCGCGGCGCGGTGGAAGGCCAGCCACTCGACGAGGCGGGGGCCCTGGTCGCGGGCGGTCGTGACGAGGGTGAGACGGCGCATCGCTCTAGAGCATCGGTCCGAAAGGTGGATACCGGCTTTCGGAAAAAAGCCGATGTGACACAAAAACTTAGACAATCGTCCTGGATTTCATATCCAGGACGATTGTCTAACCCTGCGCCGCGGGCGCGGCGGTGCGGGCCCGGCCGAAATCGGCCTCCGCGGTCTCCTGGCCCATGGCGACGATGCCGCGGCGGATCGCGCGGGTGCGGGTGAACAGCTCGTGCAGGGCCTCGCCGTCGCCCCAGCGGATCGCCCGCGACAGGGCCGACAGGTCCTCGTTGAAGCGCCCGAGCATCTCCAGCACCGCCTCGCGGTTGGTGAGGAAGATGTCGCGCCACATGGTCGGGTCGGACGCGGCGATTCGGGTGAAGTCGCGGAATCCGCCGGCCGAGAACTTGATCACCTCGGACTGCGTGACCTCCTCCAGATCGGCCGCCGTGCCGACGATGTTGTAGGCGATCAGGTGCGGCACGTGGCTGGTGATGGCCAGCACGAGGTCGTGGTGCTCCGGCGTCATCGTCTCGACGATGGCCCCCAGGCCTTCCCATAAGACCCGCACCCGCTCGACCGCGGCCTCGTCGGCGCCCTCGGGGGGCGTGAGGATGCACCAGCGGTTCGAGAACAGGGTACTGAACCCCGAATCCGGCCCGGAATACTCGGTGCCGGCCACCGGATGGGCCGGCACGAACACGTTGGCGTCCGACAGGTGCAGGCTCACGGCGGCGACCACCGCGGCCTTGACCGAGCCGACATCGGAGACGACCGCGCCGGCTTTCAGATGCGGCGCGATGGTTTCCGCCACCGCGCCGATGGCGCCGACGGGCACGCACAGGATCACGAGGTCGGCCCCCCGCACACCCTCCGCCGCGTCGGTCGTGGCGAGATCCGCGAGCCCGAGCGCCCGCACCCGCTCGATCACGTGCGCGTCGCGGTCGATGGCGACGATTGCTTTGGCGAGCCCGTAGGTGCGGGCGCCGCGGGCGATGGACGAGCCGATCAGCCCGAGGCCGACGATGGCGAGCCGTTCGACGCTCACGCCCCCTCTCCGCGCAGGAACCCGGTCAGCGCGGCCACGAACGCGCGGTTGGACTCTTCGCTGCCGACCGTCACGCGGAGCGCATCGGGCAGGCCGTAGGAGGTGACGCGCCGCACGATCACGCCGGCCCGGGTCAGGTGGGCGTCGGCCTCCGCGGCGGTGCGGCCGGGCGTGTCCGAAAAATGGACGAGGAGGAAGTTGCCGACGCTCGGCGTGACGGTCAGCCCCAACGCCTCGACCTCGCGGGCGAGCCACGCCAACCATTCGTCGTTGTGGGCCACCGCCGCCGCGACGTGGGCGTCGTCGGCGATGGCCGCCGCACCCGCCGCGATGGCGCCGGCCGAGAGGTTGAAGGGGCCGCGGATGCGGTTGAGAGCATCGACCACGGGCTCGGGGCCGACCATCCAGCCGATGCGTTGCGCGGCGAGCCCGTGAATCTTCGAGAAGGTGCGGGTCATCACGACGTTGGCGGCTTCCAGCGCCAGCTCCAGACCCGCCGAGTAGTCGTTGGCGCGCACGTACTCGGCATAGGCCCCGTCGAGCACGAGCAGCACGTTGCCCGGCAGGCCGGCGTGGAGGCGACGCACCTCGTCGAAGGGCAGGTAGGTGCCGGTCGGGTTGTTGGGGTTGGCCAGATAGACGATGCGGGTGCGCGGCGTGACCGCGGCCAGGATCGCGTCGACGTTGGCCGTGAGATCGGTCTCCGGCGCCACGACCGGGGTGCCGCCCGCCGTCAGGATGGCGATGCGGTAGACGAGGAAGCCGTGCTCGCAGAAGATGCCCTCGTCGCCGGGGCCGACGAAGGCGAGCGCCAGGAGCGTCAGCAGCTCGTCCGAGCCCGCGCCGCAGACGATCCGGGCCGGATCGAGCCCGTAGCGCGCGCCGATGGCCCCGCGCAGGCGCGCCGAGGTGCCGTCGGGATAGAGCGCCAGCGTGCCGGCCTCCGCCTGCAGCGCCTCGACGGCGCGGGGGCTGGGCCCCAGCGGCGTCTCGTTCGAGGACAGCTTGTGAATCTTCGCCACGCCCGGCGCGGCGCTCTTGCCGGGCACGTAGGCCTCGATGGCGAGCACGCCCGGACGGGGAAGGGGGCGAAGGGCGGACGGGGAAGCGGACATGGCAGCACGGGGCGGCGAAGAGAATGGCCGTCCCTCTACAGCATTTCGCGCCCGCGCGAGAGCCGGTCATGCGCCGGCTCCCGCGGGGCTGGGTCGCGCTTACTGCGCCTTCTTCTCCGGCGGGGTGGTGCCCGGCGGCAGCAGCACGTTCTTGGTGACCGTGCCCTCGGGGCCGTACTCGCCGGCCACCGCGAGGCAGGCCTGCTCGCGGTTGAGGTTCATCTGGTTCGACATCAGCGTGAAGATGCCCATCACCCGGTTGCCGAACGGCCCGCGCGGGCTGACGTCCTCGGGTCGCGTGTTCTGCTTGGCGAGCAGCGTCTCGAACTCGGCCGTGTTGAGGACGTAGCCGCAGACGTTGACGGCGGAGAAGATGTAGGCGGCGAATTCCAGCGCCCGCGGGCTCGGCGCGTTGCGGATCGAGCGCGGCTGCCCGGCCTCCGGCGCCTCGGCCTTCGGCGCGGCGCTCTCCGCGGGCGGGGTCGGCTTGGGCGGCGTGGCGGGCTCCTGCGCGGCGGCCGGAGCGAGAAGGCCGCCGACGAGGGCGGCGGCGAGCAGAAGGCGGGCGGTCATCGACGTTCCTCGGAGGCCGCGGATTCTCACGATCCGCTTAAAGTCGGAGAGCCCCGAGATAGTCCGGCCCGCGGCCGCGTCAAAGCCCGGCCAGGGCCCGCGCACGGGCCCTGCGGCGGTTCACCACCGGTAGTTCACGCTCGCGATGACGCGGCGAGCCTCACCGTAGAAGCACGAGTTGGCCGACTGGCACGAGCTGACGAAGCGCCGGTCGCCGATATTGGCGGCCGTGATGGCAGCCCGCCAGTTGTTGCCCCAGTTGTAATGCACCGTCGCGTCGAACAGGACGTATTCCGGCACCTGTAGGGAATTGAGCTGATTGGCGAACGAGCGTCCGACGTAGCGCACGCCGCCGCCGAAGCCGAAGCCCCGCAGATCCCCGGTCGGAATGGTGTAGTCGGCGAAAATCGATGCGAGCGTCTCGGGCACGTTGGTCGGTGTCTTGCCCAACAGCTGAATGAGGCGCGGATCGTTCACCTTGATGTATTCGAGATCGTAGTGGGTGAAGGCCGCGACGACGTTGAGGCCGTCGAAGAGGTTGGCGGCGAACTGCGCCTCCAGGCCGCGCGAGCGGACCGTCCCGAGCTGAGTCGAGCCGAAGAAGGGCGGTATGTCTGCCACGACCGGGAACGGCGCGTTGTCGCGCACGAGGTCGAACGCGGCAAAGGTGAACGAGTAGTTCTCCCCGAGCGGCTCCACCTTCACGCCGACCTCGACCTGCTCGCCCCGGTCGGGCTTGAGCGACTGAAGCGTTAGGGCGTCGAGCCCGATCTGAGGCTGGAACGAGGTGGAGTAGGACACGTAAGGCGCGATGCCGGGATCGAAATTGTAGAGCAGCGCGATCCGGCCCGTGAGCGCCTGATCCTTGCGCGAAGTGCTTCCCAGGGGATTGAGCTTCGTATCCACGTCGCTCTGGGCGAAATCCTGCCGCAGGCCGCCGACCAGGGTCAGGCGATCGGTCAGCTTGATCTGGTCCTGAACGTAGAGGCCGAGTTGATCGAAGCGGTTGACGTTGACCTGATACGGCAGGGGACGCCCGGTGATGATGCCGTAGACCGGGTTCAGCAGGTTGAGGCTCGGGCCGGGGAAGATCGAGCCCTGGTTGTCGTGCAGCGTGTAGTTCTTGTAATCGACCCCGAACAGCACGTCGTGCAGGAACAGGCCGTCGGAGAAGCGCGCCTCCGCCTGGTTGTCGACTTGGAACAGGTTGACCTTGTCGCTGAAGTTGAACTGATAGCGGCCGAGCTGGGTCTGCGTCCCGAGCAGGGGCCTTTGATCGGCATCGGTATAACCGATCTGGCCGATATACGAGTTCTGGATGGCGTCGCTGAACGAGTAGCGAAGGTTCTGACGGACGGTCCACGTCGCGTCGATGGCGTGCTCGAACTCGTAGCCGGCATAGGCCTGCTCGCGCTGGAACGTGTTGATGCGCGGGTCGCCGACGTTGAGGGAGCGATCGATGCGCAAGCCGCTCACGTTGGGACGAACGGTTCCGAGATAAGGCAGGAAGTTCGCCGTCACCGCGCTCGAATCGCGCTGGTAGCTCGTCAGCACGGTCAGCGAGGTGCCGGCATCCGGGCGCCACGTGAAGGCCGGCGCGATATAGGCCCGATCCGCATCCGCGCCATCGACCTGCGTGCCGCCCATCCGGCCGATGCCGGTGAGGCGATAGAACAAGTGTCCGGACTCGTCGGCCGGGCCACCGACGTCGAACGCCCCGTAGACCTGCCCGAACGACCCGCCGCCGACCTCGACCTCGCCGAACGCGGTCGTGGTCGGGCGCTTGGTGATCTGGTTGACCATGCCGCCGGGATTGCCGGCACCGAACAGGGTCGCGGACGGCCCACGGATGACTTCGATGCGCTCGAGACCGTAGGTCTCGATCTTCATCGTGCCGAAACCGTAGTTCAGCATCTGCAGGCCGTCTTTGTAGATGCCGTAGTCGCTGGCGACGAACCCGCGCAGGGTGAAGTAATCCTGGCGCTGATCGGGGCCGAAGGTGCCGGAATAGATGCCGGCGGTGTACTGCGTCGCCTGAGTCAGCGTCTGCGCACCCTGCGCCTCGATCTGCTTGCGCCCGATCACGGTGACCGATTGTGGGGTTTCGAGCAGCGGGGTGTTGGTTTTGGTCGCGCTGACCGAACGGGTCGCGACGTAGCCGTTCACCGGGCCGAGCGGGTCTTCGCGCCGCGAGGCGGCGGCGGGGCCAGTCGGACCCGGCTGGACGCGCCCGGCCGTGGCGCCTCCGTTGCCGCCTTCGCCCGCCACCGAAATCTCGTCGAGGCGCGTGCTCTGCTGGGCGAGCGCCCCGACCGTGAGGGCGATGAGCGAGGCGCCCGCCAGGGCCGCCCGCCGCAATCCGTGTCTGCCGACCCGCGTGTGAACCGACCGCATCACCCTGTGCGCCCCATCTGTCCGAAACGGCCGAACCGGGCGGTCGCGAGCCTCTCGCGCCACCGGACCGACAGTTTGGAATTATGCTAAACTGCTGTTATTACAGGCTTTTCGTAAGCACAGCCGTACCAGCCCCGGCCCGCGGGGCAAGGCGGGCGGGGGCGCAATTCACGGAAAGCCGGGGGGCTGTAGCGGGGGGGTCACAGAAATGCGCGCGCCCCGTGTCGCGGTGTGCGGCACGGGGTGTCAGGTTGTGGCCGGGGCTCCGCCCCGGCGCCCCGCCAAAGGGCTTGCCCTTTGGGAACCCGTTACACCGTCACCTGGGTGCCAACTTCGACCACGCGGCCGGTCGGGATCTGGAAGAAGTCGGTGGCGTCGTTCGCGTTCTTGGCCAGGGTGATGAAAATCCGGTCCTGCCATAGCGGCATGCCCGAATGGGCCGCCGGGCGGATCGAGCGGCGCGAGAGGAAGAACGAGGTCGACATGATGTCGAACTTGAAACCCTCGCGCTTCAGCAAGGACAGCGTGCGGGGGATGTTGGGCGTCTCCATGAAGCCGAACCGCATCACCACCCGGTAGAAGCCCGGCCCCACCGGATCGATCCGCACCCGCTCCGATTCCGGCGCGCGCGGCCGGTCCATGGTCTCGACGGTGAGCACCACGTTCTTCTCGTGGATCACCTTGTTGTGCTTCATGTTGTGCAGCAGCGCCGCCGGGGCGATGTCGGGATCGCTCGTCAGGAACACCGCCGTGCCCTTCACCCGCTGATACGAGCTGCTCTTCTCCAGCATGCCGACGAGTTCGACCAGCGGCACGTCGGTCTTGCGGGTCTTGTTGACGAGGATCGCCACGCCCCGCACCCAGGTCCACATCATCAGCATCAGGCCGCCGGCCAGCATCAGCGGGACGTAGCCGCCCTCGTGCACCTTGAGCAGGTTCGAGAGCATGAACAGGAACTCGAGGACGATAAACGGCGCCATCACGAGGCCCGCGACCACGGGCTTGAAGCGTGCCACCTTCCACAGCACCACGTAGGCCATGGAAGCCGTCAGCAGCATCGTGCCGGTCACGGCGATGCCGTAGGCCGAGGCCAGCGCCGAGGACGAGCGGAACGTCACCGCCAGGATCACGACGCCGAGCGCCAGCAGCATGTTGATCCGCGGCAGGTAGATCTGGCCCGAATGCGCCTCGGAGGTGTGGCGGATCTCCATGCGCGGCAGCATGCCGAGCTGGATCGCCTGCCGCGACAGCGAGAACGCGCCGGTGATGACCGCCTGGCTCGCCGTCACCGTGGCGATGGTGGCGAGCAGCACCATGGGGATCAGGCCCCATTCGGGCACGAGCTGGTAGAACGGATCGGTGGTGTCGGGTTTGGCCAGCACCAGGGCGGTCTGGCCGAGATAGTTCAGCACGAGGCAGGGCGCGACGAGGAACAGCCACGCCACCTGGATCGGCCGGCGCCCGAAATGGCCGAGATCGGCGAACAAAGCCTCCGCCCCCGTCACCGCCAGGAACACCGCGCCGAGCGCGACGAGCGCGCCGGTGCCGTGGCCGAGCAGGTAATGCAGCGCGTACCAGGGATTGAAGGCGGCGAGCACGCCGGGATTGCCGACGATGTAGGGGAGCGCCGCCGCCCCCAGCGCCAGGAACCAGATCACCATGATCGGCCCGAAGAAGGTCGCGACGCGGGCGGTGCCGTGGCTCTGGACCGCGAACAGGCCGACGATGATCGCCACCGTGATCGGCAGCACGTAGTCGTCGAAGGCGGGCGTGACGAGCTTGAGGCCCTCCACCGCAGACAGCACGGAGATCGCCGGCGTGATGACCGAATCGCCGTAGAACAGCGAGGCCCCGAGCAGGCCCAGGATGAACACGAGCTTGGAGCCGCCGAGCGCCTGACGGGCCTTGGCCATCAGCGAGAGGATGCCGCCCTCGCCGTTGTTGTCCATGCGCAGCAGGATCGCGACGTACTTGATCGTCACGATCAGGAGCAGCGCCCAGATGATGAGCGAGGTAGTGCCGATCACCTCCTCGGGCAGCAGGATGCCGTCGACGCGGGAGGGGGCGAGCGCTTCGCGGAAGGCGTAGAGCGGGCTCGTGCCGATATCGCCGTAGACGACGCCGACCGAGCCGACGGTGAGCGCCCAGAAGCCGGTGCGGCCGTGCCCGTGCCCCCCGTCCGCGGAGGCGTCCATGGCGCCGGCAGAGGTCGCGACGGGGCCGCCCTCGCCGGGCGCGGGGCCGCCGGCACTGGACGCCGGAGGCGTGGCCTGGGCGGAGGCCGGGCGGGGATCGGCCGGCAGGCTCGGGCTGGCAGGCTGGGTCATCGGGCCGTGGGGTTCGCAGAGGCGCGTCGTCGGCAGGGTTCTGCCGGAATCGCGTGAAGGAGTTGCGTCGGTCGCCCGAACGGGCGCCGGCCCGCCGCGAGGGGCGCCCTCGCGGGGGAGGGGCGCACCGGGGGCGTCGCGGGTCTCGGGGTCGCAAAGGTCGGGCCGGACATCGCGGCCTCGCCGGGCGCTCAGGTCGGACCAGCGTTAGCACGGAAGCCTGAGCCCCGGATACGGCGCCGGGGCTCGGCAGTCTCTACGGAAGAGGGCTACGCCTCACTCGGCGGCGTCGCGCTTGCCCTGGCCGAAGCGGCGCTCGATGTAATCGACGACGATGCCCTCGAAGTCCTTGGCGAGCGTGGCGCCGCGCAGCGTCATCGCCTTCTTGCCGTCGATGAAGACCGGCGCGCTCGGGGTCTCGCCGGTGCCCGGCAGCGAGATGCCGATATCGGCATGCTTCGACTCGCCCGGCCCGTTGACGATGCAGCCCATCACCGCGACG
The DNA here is from genome assembly GCF_038442325.1 of Methylorubrum subtropicum. Classification (NCBI taxonomy): domain Bacteria; kingdom Pseudomonadati; phylum Pseudomonadota; class Alphaproteobacteria; order Hyphomicrobiales; family Methylobacteriaceae; genus Methylorubrum; species Methylorubrum subtropicum. The sequence continues at coordinate 195,725 of NZ_JBBXMW010000005.1, forward strand.
TTCAGGCTCTCGACGCCCGGATAGGTCTTCTTCCACTCCGGCATGGAGGTGGTGATCCAGTTCTGGATGTCGCGGGCCAGCTCTTGGAACGTGGTCGAGGTGGTGCGGCCGCAGCCGGGGCAGGCGGCCACCAGCGGCACGAAGGTCCGGAAGCCCATGGTCTGCAGGAGTTCCTGCGCGGCCTTCACCTCCACGGTGCGGTCGCCGCCGGGCTCGGGCGTCAGCGAGTAGCGGATCGTGTCGCCGATGCCCTCCTGCAGCAGCACGCCGATGGCGGCCGAGGCCGCCACGATGCCCTTCGAGCCCATGCCGGCCTCGGTCAGGCCGAGATGGATCGCGTAGTCGGAGCGGCGGGCGACCTCGCGGTAGACCGCGATCAGGTCCTGCACCGCCGAGACCTTGGCCGAGAGGATGATGCGGTCCTTCGGCAGGCCGAGTTCGACCGCGCGGTCGGCGGAGGTCAGCGCCGACTGCACCATCGCCTCGCGCATCACCGCGCGGGCGTCGATCGGCTGGGGCGAACGGGCGTTCTCGTCCATCAGGTGCGTCAGCAGGGCCTCGTCGAGCGAGCCCCAGTTCGCGCCGATGCGCACCGTCTTGCCGTACTTGATCGCCTGCTCGACGATGGTCGAGAACTGGGTGTCCTTCTTCTCCTTGAAGCCGACATTGCCCGGATTGATCCGGTACTTGGCCAGCGCCTCGGCGCAGGCCGGATGGTCGGACAGGAGCTTGTGGCCGATATAGTGGAAGTCGCCGACCAGCGGCACGTGGCAGCCGATCCGGTCGAGGCGCTCGCGGATCTTCGGCACGGCCGCCGCCGCCTCGTCGCGGTCCACGGTGATGCGCACCAGCTCCGAGCCGGCCCGCGCCAGCTGCGAGACCTGGGCCACGGTGGCGTCGATGTCGGCGGTGTCGGTGTTGGTCATCGACTGCACGACGATCGGCGCGCCGCCGCCGACGGTGACCGCGCCCTCGCCCTCGCCGATCTGCACGCCGACGGTGCGGTGGCGCGGGGCGGGCCCCGCGATCTCCGGCCCGCGCATGTTCGGGCTCGGGGACTCGATCGGGTTTGCCAGGGCGTCGGGAGCTTCCATGACTTCCATCGTGCCTTCGCGGGTCGTCGGTTGTCCGCGCGTGTCGGCCTTGGGGCGTCGCGCGAACGCGATCCTAGCCGAATCCGTCGCGCTCCGCGACCTGATGCCCCCGCCCGCGCGAACGGGTGCGAGAGCGCGCCTCGGATCGAGGCCGCTTCCATGTCGTATCCGGAGCGGGATGTCGAGCGCGGGCACCGCGAATGCAAGGATGCCGCCGCGTGGTCCGCGCGTTCACCTGTCATGCACCGGGCACCTGCGGTCAAAGCACCGCACGGAACCGGATGCTGCTTTGCACCATCTAACAACGCGCTGCAACAATTCCCGCGAGGCACGATGGACAGGATCAGCCCCGAGACGAGCGCCGACACGCCCGGCGACGACGCTCACAATCCCGTGACCGCGATCCCGAGCCCGATCGCCCACACCACCCAGCCGGGCGAAGGCTTCCGCGGGCTGGCCGGGCCGCGGGCCGAGAAGGCGGTGGCCTTGGCGCTCCAGGGCGGCGGCTCGCACGGCGCCTTCACCTGGGGCGTGCTCGACGCGCTGATCGAGGACGGGCGCGTCGCCTTCGAGGCCGTGACCGGCGCGAGCGCGGGCGCCATGAACGCCGTCGTCCTCGTGGACGGCTGGCTCGCGGGCGGGCCGGATGGCGCCCGCGCCGCCCTCGAAGCGTTCTGGCGCGAGGCGAGCCTGGACGCCGACCTCAACCCGGTCAAGCAGAGCTGGATCGACGGGCTGTTCCACGTCTGGAAGGGCAACCCCTTCGTCGAGGCGTGGCTGAAGGTGCTCAATCCCGGGCCGTATGCGGCCAACCCCCTCAACATCAACCCGTTGCGCGGCGCGCTGGAGCGCGTGGTCGATTTCGAGCGCCTGCGGAAGGCGCAGACCGCCAACGTCTTCGTCTCGGCCACCAACGTCTGGACCGGCAAGCTCGCGGTGTTCGAGCGCGAACGCCTGACCGCGGACCATCTCCTGGCCTCGGCCTGCCTACCCACCGTGTTCCAGGCGGTGGAGATCGACGGCGTGCCCTACTGGGACGGCGGCTATCTCGGCAATCCGGCGCTCTACCCGCTGCACGAGACCCGCACCCGCGACATCCTGCTGATCCAGATCAACCCGGTCGAGCGCCGCGAGACCCCGCGCACCGCGCAGGACATTCAGAACCGCCTCAACGAGATCACCTTCAACGCCAACCTGATGCGGGAACTGCGCGCCATCGACTTCGTGCACGGCCTGATCGAGGAGAACGGGCAATCGGTCGAGGGGCTGGCGCCGGTCTTCCTCCACCGCATCGACGGCACCGACCTCTTGGACGACTACGCCGCCTCCTCCCGCCTCGACGCCCGCTGGCGCATGATCGAGCGCCTGCGCGACAAGGGCCGCGCCGCGGCCAAGGCGTGGCTCGACGAGGGGTACGGCGAGGTGGGGGTGCGCTGCACGCTCGATCTGAAGAAGGCGTATCAGTAGACCGCCCCTCTTCCTCCCCTCCCACCGTCATTCCGGGGCGCGAAGCGAACCCGGAATCCACGACTGGCCGCGACGGTTCGACTTCGGCCGGGCCTCCCGCATCACGGGTGGATTCCGGGTTCCGCTCCGCGGCCCCGGAATGACGGGTGAGGGATATCGAACCGTCGCGCCGCTCAAACCGTAACAAGCCGCCCCGCCCCGTAACGCGATTTCGCTTGCGCCCTCGCCGCTACGCACATAAAGATATCTTTATGTCTAGCGAGAGCAGCCACAGGACGGCCTCCCCCGCGGCGTCGGTGCCCTTCGCCGAGGCGCTTGCCGTGTTGCGTGCCGCCGCCGAGGAGACGCGGCTGCGCATCCTCGCGCTGCTGGCCGAGGGCGAGCTGTCGGTCTCCGACCTCACCGACATTTTGGGCCAATCGCAGCCGCGCATCTCGCGCCATCTCAAGCTTCTGGTCGAATCCGGCTTGATCGAGCGCCACCGCGAGGGCGCCTGGGCGTTCTTCCGTCTGCGCGAGGCGGCGGTCGGCTTCGTCGAGCCGCTGATCGCCGCGCTCCACCGCGAGGAGCCGCCGCTCTCGGAGGACCGCGCCCGGCTCGATTCGGTGCGGGCGCAGCGGGCGGAGGCTGCGCAGACCTTCTTCGCCCGGCTGGCTCCCAAATGGGACCGGCTGCGCTCGCTCCACGTGCCCGAGGCCACCGTCGAGGCCGCCGTACTCGACGCGCTGGGGGATCGCCCGATCCGCCACGTGGTCGATCTCGGCACCGGCACCGGCAAGATGCTGGCCCTGCTGGCGCCGCGCGCGGGGCGCGCCACCGGGCTCGATTCGAGCCACGCCATGCTGTCGGTCGCCCGCGCAAACCTCGAGCGGGCCGGCCTGTCGCGGGTCGATCTGCGCCAGGGCGACCTGCACGCGCCGCCCTTCGGCCGGGCCGGCTTCGACCTCGTGGTGCTGCATCAGGTGCTGCACTACCTCGACGATCCGGTGCGCGCGCTCCGCGAGGCGGTGCGCCTCGTGGCGCCGGGCGGGCGCCTGCTCGTGGTCGATTTCGCGCCCCACTCCCTGGAGCACCTGCGCGAGACCCAGGCCCATCGCCGCCTGGGCTTCGCGGCCGAGCAGGTGACGGGCTGGCTCGTGCAGGCAGGGCTCGGCCGGGTCGAGAGCCGGAATCTGGCCCCCGACGACGGCACCGAGCACCCGCTCACCGTCACCCTCTGGCTCGCTCACGACGCCGCGGACGAACAGGACGAACGGGCAGTCGCATGAAAGCCTGCGCATGAGAGCCTGAGACGACACGCTCAAGCCGACACGACCCGGACATCATCGAACAACAAGACGACACCGACACGAAGGGGACGATTCCGATGCCCAGCGCTTCCCAGCACCGCGCCAGCCGCGACGGCTTCCGCCCGATCCGCGTCTCGATCGAGTTCTTTCCGCCCAAGACCGAGGAGATGGAAAAGATCCTCTGGTCCTCGATCGAGCGTCTGGCGCCGCTGCAGCCGAAATTCGTCTCGGTGACCTACGGGGCGGGCGGCTCGACCCGCGAGCGCACCCACAACACCGTCGCCCGCATGGTGCGCGAGACGGGTCTGAAGCCCGCCGCCCACCTCACCTGCGTGAACGCCACGCGGGAGGAGATCGACGCGGTGGTGCAGTCCTACTGGGATGCGGGCGTGCGCCACATCGTGGCGCTGCGCGGCGATCCGGCCGAGGGCGTCGGCTACACCTACCGGCCCCACCCCGGCGGCTACGCCCAGACCTCCGATCTCGTGGCCGGCATCAAGCGCATCGGCGACTTCAAGGTCTCGGTCTCGGCCTATCCGGAGAAGCACCCCGAGGCCGCCTCGCTCGATGCCGACATCGACGCGCTGAAGGCCAAGGTCGATGCCGGCGCCGACCAGGCGATCACGCAGTTCTTCTTCGATAACGAGATCTACCTGCGCTACCTCGACAAGGTGCGCGCCGCCGGGATCGACATCCCGATCATCCCCGGCATCCTGCCGGTGCAGAACTTCAAGCAGGCGGCGAACTTCGCCCGCCGCACCGGCGCCTCGGTGCCCTACTGGCTCGCCGCCCGGTTCGAGGGCCTGGAGAACGACGTCGAGACCCGCCGTCTGGTGGCGGCGGCCGTCGCCGCCGAACAGGTGCTCGACCTCGTCGATCAGGGCGTGGAGGACTTCCACTTCTACTCGATGAACCGCTCGGACCTCGTCTACGCCATCTGCCACCTGCTCGGCCTGCGCTCGCAGGCGCCGGCCAAGCCGGCGGCGAAGGCGGCGTAACGCCCGCTTCTCCACCCCTGACCCTCATCCTAAGGTGCTGAGCGTCAGCTCAGCCTCGAAGGAGGGCTCCAGGGATCGCGTGATTTCTGGAGGGCTCCCTCAAAGCCCTCCGCTTCGCTCCGGCACCTCAGGATGAGGTGGGTTGATGACACCGACGCTTTCGGCCATCGCCTTCGGAAACCCCCAGGATCGTCCGACATGACCACCTTCCCCCCCGTCGACGGCACCGAGATCGAGCGCGCGCTCCGCGAGCGGGCGGCGCAAAAAATCCTCGTCCTCGACGGGGCGATGGGCACGGTGATCCAGCGCCTGAAGTTCACCGAGGAGGACTTTCGCGGCGAGCGGTTCAAGGACCACGGCCACGATCAGAAGGGCAACAACGACCTCCTGATCCTGACCCAACCCGACGCGATCCGGCAGATCCACCTCGACTACTTCCTCGCGGGCGCCGACGTCTGCGAGACCAACACCTTCTCCGGCACCACGATCGCCCAGGCCGATTACGGCATGGAATCGATCATCCACGAGTTGAACGCGGAAGGCGCGCGGCTGGCCCGCGAGGCCGCCGCGCTGGCCGAGAAGCAGGACGGGCGCCGCCGGTTCGTCGCGGGCGCCATCGGCCCGACCAACCGCACCCTGTCGATCTCGCCGGACGTGAACAATCCGGGCTACCGCGCCGTCACCTTCGACCAAGTGAAGCAGGCCTATGTCGAGCAGGTCCGCGGCCTCATCGACGGCGGTGCCGAACTCATCCTGATCGAGACGATCTTCGACACGCTCAACGCCAAGGCCGCCATCGCCGCCGCGTGGCAGGTGTTCGACGAGACCGGCATCCGGCTGCCGATCCAGATTTCCGGCACCATCACCGACCTGTCGGGCCGCACCCTGTCGGGCCAGACGCCCGGCGCGTTCTGGAACTCCCTGCGCCATTCCTCGCCGCTGACCTTCGGCCTGAACTGCGCGCTCGGCGCCAAGGAGATGCGCGGCCACATCGCCGAACTCAGCCGCATCTGTGACACCCTCGTCTGCGCCTATCCGAATGCCGGCCTGCCCAACGAATTCGGCCTCTACGACGAGAGCCCGGAGGCCATGGGCAAGCTCGTCGGCGAGTTCGCCGAGTCCGGCCTCGTCAACATGGTCGGCGGCTGCTGCGGCACCACGCCGGACCACATCCGCGCCATCGCGGAAGCGGTCGCCGACAAGAAGCCCCGCGAAATCCCGGAAATCCCGCGGCTGATGCGTCTGTCGGGCCTGGAGCCGTTCGTGCTCACGAAGGAAATCCCCTTCGTGAACGTCGGCGAGCGCACCAACGTCACCGGCTCGGCCAAATTCCGCAAGCTCATCACCAACGGCGACTACGCCGCCGCGCTCGATGTCGCCCGCGATCAGGTTGCGGCCGGCGCCCAGGTCATCGACGTCAACATGGACGAGGGCCTGCTCGACTCGCAGAAGGCGATGGTCGAGTTCCTCAACCTCGTCGCCGCCGAGCCCGACATCGCCCGCGTGCCGGTGATGGTCGATTCCTCGAAATTCGAGGTGATCGAGGCCGGCCTGAAATGCATCCAGGGCAAGCCGATCGTGAACTCGATCTCCATGAAGGAGGGCGAGGACAAGTTCATCGAGGCCGCGCGTGTGTGCCGCTCCTACGGCGCGGCGGTGGTCGTCATGGCCTTCGACGAGCAGGGTCAGGCGGACTCGTACGAGCGCAAGGTCGAAATCTGCACCAAGGCCTACACCATCCTCACTGAGCAGGTCGGCTTCCCGCCCGAAGATATCATCTTCGACCCCAACATCTTCGCGGTGGCCACCGGCATCGAGGAGCACAACCCCTACGGCGTCGCCTTCATCGAGGCGACCCGCACCATCCGCGAGACGCTCCCCCACGCCCACATCTCCGGCGGCGTCTCGAACCTGTCCTTCGCCTTCCGCGGCAACGAGCCGGTGCGTGAGGCGATGCACGCGGTGTTCCTGTACCACTGCATCAACGCCGGCATGGACATGGGCATCGTCAATGCCGGCCAGCTCGCGGTCTACGACGAGATTCCGGCCGAACTCCGCGAACTCTGCGAGGACGTGGTCCTCAACCGCCGCGACGACTCGACCGAGCGCCTGCTGGAGGCCGCCGAGCGCTTCAAGACCGGCGCCTCGGCGCAAGCCAAGACCGCCGACCTGTCCTGGCGCGAGGCCAGCGTCGAGAAGCGCATCGAGCACGCGCTGGTCAACGGCATCACCGAGTACATCGTCGCCGACACGGAAGAGGCCCGGAAGAACGCCGAGCGTCCGCTCCACGTCATCGAAGGCCCGCTGATGGCCGGCATGAACGTGGTCGGCGACCTGTTCGGATCGGGCAAGATGTTCCTGCCCCAAGTCGTGAAGTCGGCCCGCGTGATGAAGCAGGCGGTGGCCTATCTCGAACCCTTCATGGAGGAGGAGAAGCGCGCCAACGGCGGCACCGGCCAGCGACAGGCGGCCGGCAAGGTGCTGATGGCGACCGTGAAGGGCGACGTCCACGACATCGGCAAGAACATCGTCGGCGTGGTTCTGGCCTGCAACAACTACGAGATCATCGATCTCGGCGTGATGGTGCCGGCCGCCAAGATCCTTGAGACCGCCAAGCGCGAGAACGTCGACATCGTCGGGCTGTCGGGCCTCATCACCCCCTCGCTCGACGAGATGGTGCATGTCGCCGCCGAGATGGAGCGCGAGGGGCTCGACGTGCCGCTGCTGATCGGCGGCGCCACCACGAGCCGCGTCCACACCGCGGTGAAGATTCACCCGGCCTACGCCAAGGGCCAGGCGGTCTACGTCACCGACGCGAGCCGCGCGGTGGGCGTGGTGTCGAGCCTGATCTCCAAGGAGAGCCGTGGGCCCACGGTCGAGAAGGTGCGGGCGGAATACGCCAAGGTCGCCGACGCCCATGCCCGTTCGGAGGCCGACAAGCAGCGCCTGCCGCTGGCCAAGGCGCGGGCCAACGCCTTCAAGATCGACTGGTCGGGCTATGCGCCGAAGAAGCCCAGCTTCACCGGCACCCGCGTCTACGGCTCTTACGAGGTGGCCGACCTCGTCCCCTATATCGACTGGACGCCGTTCCTGCAGACCTACGAGTTCAAGGGCCGCTACCCGGCGATCCTCGACGATCCCGAGCAGGGCCCGGCCGCGCGTGCCCTGTTCGAGGACGCGCGGGCCATGCTCAAGCAGATCGTGGACGAGCGCTGGTTCAACCCGAAGGCGGTGATCGGCTTCTGGCCGGCCAACAGCGTCGGCGACGACATCGTGCTCTACACGGGCGAGAGCCGCGGCGAGAAGCTCGCGACCTTCCATGGGCTGCGCCAGCAGCTGTCGAAGCGCGACGGGCGGCCCAACACCTCGATCTCCGACTTCGTGGCACCGTCCGACACCGGCATCGCCGACTATGTCGGCGCCTTCGTGGTGACGGCGGGGTTGGAGGAGGTGCGGATCGCCGAGCGCTTCGAGCGGGCCAACGACGATTACCGCTCGATCCTCGTCAAGGCGCTCGCCGACCGCATCGCCGAGGCCTTCGCCGAGCGCATGCACGAGCGCGTCCGCAAGGAGTTCTGGGGCTACGCCCCCGACGAGGCCTTCGCCATCGACGAGCTGGTGCACGAGAAGTACGACGGCATCCGGCCCGCGCCCGGCTATCCGGCCCAGCCCGACCACACCGAGAAGGTCACCTTGTTCGACCTGCTCGGGGCGGAGCGCCGCATCGGCGTGAAGCTCACCGAATCCTACGCCATGTGGCCGGGTTCTTCCGTGTCGGGGCTCTATCTGGCGCACCCGCAGGCACATTACTTCGGTGTCGCCAAGGTCGAGCGCGATCAGGTCGAGGATTATGCCCTGCGCAAGGGCATGGATACGGCGGAAGTCGAGCGCTGGCTCGGGCCGATCCTCAACTACGATCCCAGCCGCTACCTCAAGGCCGCCGCCGAATAGGCACACCCGTCGCGGGATCGTGCCCGCGCCGGCACTTTGGCCTTGCCGGGCGGGGTCCCGCGGGGGCAAGCCGACGGACCGACCGGGGCGGCGACGCCCCGGTCCCTTCAGGAAACACCCCGATGCGCCCCACGCTCCTCGTCCTCGCCGCCGCCCTGGCCTGCGGCCTCGCCGGCTGCAACAGCACCGATTCCCGTGGCTCGGGCCTGTCGCAGTCCTTCGACACCGGCAATTACCGCCGCTCGAACGACACCAACGGCACGATGGACCGCAAGGACGTGAACCGCGCCTACACGCAGCCCTCGCTCCCCTCGATCGCCAACCGCGGCTTCTGATTCTTTCAGGGGGGCCTTCCCCTCCCCCTTGCGGGGAGGGGTCAGGGGTGGGGGTGGTGCAGAAGGCACCGCCGAGCTTCATCCGGCACCACCCCCACCTCCATCTCCTCCCCGCAAGGGGGAGGAGAGGTGCCTAGTCCTCCCCGCCCGCGTAAAACCCCTCCGCCCCCAGCCCCTCTTCCATCAGCATCCGGGCCCGCGCCCGCATCTTCTCGGTCTCGCTCTTGAGCTGGCCGCAGGCCGCCAGGATGTCGCGGCCGCGGGGGGTGCGCACCGGCGAGGCGTAGCCGGCGTTGAAGACGATCTCGGAGAAGCGGTCGATCCGCTCCCAGTCCGAGCATTCGTATTTCGAGCCGGGCCAGGGGTTGAACGGGATCAGGTTGATCTTGGCAGGAATCCCCTTGAGCAGCCGCACCAGGGCCCGCGCATCGGCGTCCGAATCGTTCACGCCCTTCAGCATCACGTACTCGAAGGTGATGCGCCGCGCGTTGCTGACGCCCGGATAGTTGCGGCAGACCTCTAACAGCTGCGCGATCGGGTACTTGCGGTTCAGCGGCACCAGCTCGTCGCGCAGGTCGTCCCGCACGGCGTGCAGCGAGATCGCCAGCATGGCGTTGGCTTCCAGCCCCAGCCGCTCGATCTGCGGCACGATGCCGGAAGTCGAGACCGTGATGCGGCGGCGCGACAGGGCCAAGCCCTCCTGGTCCGACATCACCGAGACGGCGTCGATCACCGCATCCAGATTGTAGAGCGGCTCGCCCATGCCCATGAAGACGATGTTGGTGACGAGGCGCCCGACCTCGCCGCCGCCGTCCTTGCTCGGCATCTGCCCGGCGAAGTCGCCGAGCGCGTCGCGGGCGACCACGAGCTGCGACACGATCTCGGCCGTCGAGAGGTTGCGCACAAGGCGCTGCGTGCCGGTGTGGCAGAACGAGCAGGTCAGCGTGCAGCCGACCTGGGACGAGACGCAGAGCGTGCCGCGGTCGTCGCCGGGGATGTAGACGCACTCGATCTCGGCGCCGCGGTTGTGGTCGTGCGCGCCGGTCGGCGCCATGCGCAGGAGCCACTTGCGGGTGCCGTCGCGCGAGACCTGCTCGCTCACGATTTCGGGCCGCTCCAGCGTGAAGCGCTCGGCGAGCTGCGCCTTCAGCCCCTTGCCGACATTGGTCATTTCCGAAAATTCGCGGGCGCCGCGCACGTAGATCCAGTGCCAGAGCTGGGAGACGCGCATCCGCGTCTCGCGCTCCGCGACGCCGATATCGAGCAGCGCCTGTTTCAGGTCGGCCCGCGTCAGGCCGACGAGCGAGCGCTTGCGGCCGGGCAGGGTCGCGAGCGCCGTGACCTCCGGGGCCTTCTCGATCGGGGAAACGGGGCGCGCCGCGCGCCCGGCGGTGTCGAACGACGCCGTCGCCATGGAAGTGACCTTAAGACTCTGGAATTTTTCTCGTATAACTGGATTCGCCCGCGAATGCGAATGCGCGCGCTGCTTACGAGCCCCTCGCCCGCTTCGGGCGCGCCGGCAGCGGCCCGATGACGATCCGCGTGTTCGGCCCGAGTCGCCGCAGAAGCCGGCGCAGGTCCGCGGGCCGCAGCGCGACGCAGCCCTCCGTCGGCCGAAACCCTTCGCGGGCGATGTGCATGAAGATGGCCGAGCCCGCGCCGGGGCGGATCGGGCCGCGGTTGTGGTCGAGATCGAGCACGAGGTCGTAGAGGCCGTCGTCGCGCCACATCGCCTCGGCGCTGGTCGGGCTCGGCAGACGGATCGGGCGGTTGTAGCGCCGGTCGGCCTTGGCGTCGCACCAGCCGTCGTCCGGCCGGATCGCCCGAAGCGGCAGGGGCGTGGCCGGCCGCACGGAAAACCGGTCCGGCCGATAGAAGCCGCCGCGCAGGCGAAACACCCCGCGGGGCGAGGCGCCGTCGCCCTCGCGCTTGACCGCGCGGATGCCCGAGCGCCCGAGCGCGCAGGGGATCACCGCCGTCCCCGCCACGAGCCGCCCGAGCGTCGGCGCGCCGGGCAGCGGATGCACCCGCAGCCACGCCAGAGCCGCCGGGCGCGGCATTCCGCCCGTATCCGGTCGGGCTCGCTTCATCTCCGGTTCATCCCGTCATCGTACCGATTTGGTCTCAGCGGACCGCGTCTTTGGTTCCAACGAACTACGTCCGTTGGTGCCGGATTGTGCGCTGCCGCGCAAAACAGATCGTCGAAAATGGCGAAAATGCTGCATAAGCCCGCGTGCCGGATTTTCCGGGGACGGAAACGAACTAAATTCCTCTTGGGGCGAGGCTGCACGCGCGTTGCCCACGGTAGACCAAAGGGCAAATGCGCTCCGGCTGGTCTCCCGTCATGAATCACCCTTCGTCGCCTGCCTGAGCCGAGGGCTCGGTTACCGGATGAGCTTGCCGAAAGTCACGTCGTCGATGTCCAACCCTTACTGCCTCCTCGTCTGCGATGACGACGACGCCCTGCGCGAGGCATTGACGGAACAGATCGACGCCTACGACGAATTCTCCGTCATCGGCGAGGCCAACGCCACCGCCGCGATGGCCCGCGTCGCCGACGAGCGCATCGACCTCGTCGTGATGGATGTCGGCCTGCCCGACATGGACGGGCGCGAGGCCGTGCGGATCATGCGCCGCAACGGCTACCGCGGCCCGATCATCGTGCTGACCGCCCAGGAATCCGACGACGACATGGTCGAGGGCCTGGAGGCGGGCGCCAACGACTACGTGGTCAAGCCGTTCAAGTTCGCGGTGCTCCTCGCCCGCATCCGCGTGCAGCTGCGCCAGCACGAGGCCAGCGAGGACGCGGTGTTCCGCATCGGCCCCTACACCTTCCGCCCCGGCGCGAAGCTCTTGGTCGGCGAGCGCGGCTCGAAGCTGAAGCTCACCGAGAAGGAGACCGCGATCCTGCGCTACCTCTACCGCGCCGGCCGCGAGGTGGTGGGCCGCGACACGCTGCTGGCCGAGGTGTGGGGCTACAACGCCCACGTCACCACCCACACCCTCGAGACCCACATCTATCGCCTCCGCCAGAAGATCGAGCCGAACCCGGCCACCGCGGCGATCCTGGTGACGGAGGGTGGTGGGTATAAGCTGCTGCCTTAAGTTTGGCCTCAAGCGCCGGCGCCCGCATCCGCGGGCTTAGGCTGCTCGCTCCGCTAGACGCCTCGGCGTCGCCGAGGCCCGCTCCGCGGGGCGCTCTTCGCGCCCGGTGATACGGCCGTGCCTCCTGCAAACGGGGTCGCAAAGGGGCTTGGGAGCGGCATTTCGCGCGCGCCCAGCATCGGTTAAGCTTCACCGGAGCGTGAGGAAACGGTCCGAAGGGCGGGACAGGCGTTGGGGCTCGACGACGACATCGCGATCCTGGCCGCCGCCCCGGTGTTCGAGCTGTTCGAGCGCGACGCCCTGCGCCTGCTGAGCTTCGCCGGAGACCGGCGCCAGCTGGAGGCGGGCGAGCGGCTGTTTTCCCGCGGCGAGCCCTCCGACGGCGGCTACGTGGTGATGTCCGGCCTCGTCGCGGTCGAGTCCCGCCGCGCGGGCGAGCCGCCGGTCACGGTCGGCCGCTCCGGACTGATCGGGCGCAACGCCCTGTTCCGACAAGTCGAGCGCCCGGCCGACGCCCGCGCCGTCGAACCCGCGGAGGTGATGCGCCTGACGCCCTCCGTGATGAGCCGCGTGCTGCGCGAATTCCCCGAGGTCGCCGGCATCGTCCACGATGGCATCGCCGGGGAGTTGCGCGAGCTGATCCAGGGATTTTCTCAGGTGGGCGAGCGGTTGAAGGCGCTTGCGCCGCGTGGGCGGTGACAGAACGAGGCGGCTTTTGTAAGCACGCCCGATCCTTCGCGCCGCGAACCACCGGAACCCGACGATGTCCCAAGCTGCCTCTCATTCGGATCTCGAAAAAACCATCGAAGCCGCCTGGGAGGATCGCGCCAACGTCTCGACCGCCACCGGCGGCGCGGTGCGCGAGGCGGTGGAGGAGGCGCTGAACCTGCTCGATTCCGGCAAGGCCCGCGTCGCCGAGAAGGCCGGCGAGTCCTGGCAGGTGAACCAGTGGCTCAAGAAGGCGGTGCTCTTGTCCTTCCGCCTCAACGACATGGTGCCGATCGAGGGCGGCCCCGGCTCGTCGCCGTGGTGGGACAAGGTGCCCTCGAAATTCTCCGGCTGGGGTGAGGCCGAGTTCCGCGCCGCGGGCTTCCGCGCCGTGCCGGGCTGCTTCGTGCGCCGCGGCTCCTACATTGCGCCCGGCGCGGTCTTGATGCCGAGCTTCATCAACCTCGGCGCCCATGTCGGCGAGGGCACCATGGTCGACACCTGGGTGACCATCGGCTCCTGCGCCCAGGTGGGCAAGAACTGCCACATCTCGGGCGGGGCCGGCATCGCGGGCGTGCTGGAGCCGCTCCAGGCCAACCCGGTCATCATCGAGGACAACTGCTTCGTCGGCGCCCGCGCCGAGGTGGCCGAGGGCGTTATCGTCGGCGAGGGCTCGGTGCTGTCGATGGGCGTCTATATCGGCGCCTCGACCCGCATCATCGACCGCACCACCGGCGAAACCTTTTACGGCCGCGTCCCCCCGTATTCCGTGGTGGTGTCCGGCACGACACCGGGCAAGCCGCTCCCCGACGGTACCCCGGGCCCCGGCCTCTACTGCGCCGTCATCGTCAAGCGCGTCGACGCCGGCACCCGCGCCAAGACCGGCATCAACGAGCTGCTGCGGACCTGAGAGGGCCGGCTACGCCGTCATTGCGAGGCGGAGCCGAAGCAATCCAGCGCTCCGCACTTTCCGGAGATGTCGCGCCGCTGGATTGCTTCGCCCGAGCATCGGCCCGAAAAGTGGTCACCGGTTTTCGGAAAAAGCCGATGCGGCACAGCTTCGTATCGCTCGCAATGACGGCGTGAGAGGGCAACGCGAAGCGGTCGAATGGAAAAAGCTCTGACCACCCGCATCCTCGACCTCACCGTCGCGGGCCATCCCGTCCCGACGCCCTGCCTGGAGATCGGCAAGGGGCCGGCCGTGCTGCTGCTGCCGGCGCTGTCCTCGATCTCGGCGCGGGAGGAGATGCGGCCGCTCGCCCGCGAACTCGCCGCGGACCATCGCTGCCTCGTGCCCGACTGGCCGGGCTTCGGCGCCCATGCGCGGGCCCGCGTGCCGCTGGAGCCCGCGACCTGTCACGCCTTCCTCGACGCGCTGCTCGCCGCCGCCCCCGGCCCCTACGCCGTGGCGGTCGCGGCGGGGCATGCCGCGCCCTATCTGGCGGCCGCCGCGCGGCGCCATCCAAAGGCGTTCGGGCGGCTGGTGCTGGTGGCGCCGACCTGGCGCGGGCCGCTGCCGACCGCGATGGGGCCGGCGCGCGCCCGCTGGTTCGGGCGCATCCGCCGCGCGGTCGAGATGCCGTTGGTGGGTGAAGCGCTCTACCGCATCAACATCAGCCCGCCGATCATCGGCCGGATGATGCGCGCCCACGTCTACGCGGATGCCGCCCACGTGACGCCGGAGGTGATCCGGGCCAAGCACCGCATCACCCGCCAGACCAACGGGCGCTTCGGCACCGCCGCCTTCGTCACCGGCGGGCTCGATCCGGTCGCCACGCGCGAGGATTTTTTGGGCCTGTTCGGCCCCGACCTGCCGCCGGTGCGGGTGCTGCGGCCGGAGCGGGCGCCGCGCCGCTCGGGGGCCGAGATGGACGCGCTGATCGTGGCCGGCGGCGTCGAGGCCCGCACGGTGCCGGGCGCGCTCAGCCCGCACGAGGAGTTTTCGCAAGAGGTGGCCGCCGCGATCCGCGCCTGAACCCTCGGTTCAATGGAGACACCCGAGAAAGGCTGTCATCCGATGGCATATGGCAGGACTGTGACATGGCTGTCGCACGTCCATCATAGAGAGCTTCGGATTTCTCCAGTATCCGACTCCCGAGAGTGCCTCGTCCGATGCTCCGCCCGCCGGTCCGTCTCGCCGCCCTGCTGACCGTCCTGCTGGCCCCCCCCCTGGCCGCGCAGACCCAAACCCTGCCGCAACCGGCCCCCCCGCCGGAAAAGTCCGCGCCCTCGCTCGACAAGGACAAGCTGAACCCGTCCGCGCCCGGCCCGAAGGCCTATCTCACCGAGGAGACGGCGCCGAGCCTTGTCGCGATCCTGCCGCCGCCGCCGGGCGGCCATTCGGTGGCCGAGGCCGCCGACCGGGCGGCCTTCAACGCGACGCGGGCCTACCAGGGCACGCCGCGCTGGGCGCTCGCCACCGACGACGTCGCCGAGGGCGGCGCGGCGCTTCTCGAAGACTACGCCTGCGTGCTGGGCCAGCGGCTCGACCAGACCCGCGTGCCCGACCTGATGCGCCTGCTCGACCGGGCCCGCCTCGACATCGCGCGCGCCACCCGCGAGGCCAAGCGCCGCTACCGCCGCCTGCGCCCCTTCGTCGGCAACGAGGCGCCGATCTGCGTGGTGCGCTCGCCCGAACTCGCCGACAGCTACAGCTACCCTTCGGGCCACGCGAGCCAGGGCTGGGCCTACGGGCTGATCATGGCCAACCTCATCCCTGAGAAGGCGACGCCGCTCCTCGTGCGCAGCCGGCTCTACGGCGAGAGCCGGGTGGTCTGCGGCGTCCACTGGCTGAGCGACGTGGTGGCGGCCCGCACCGGCGCCTCGGCGCTCGTCGCGGTGCTGCTGGCCGATGCGGGCTTCCGCGCCGATCTCGAACGGGCCAGGGCCGACCTGAAGCGGGCACTCAGCGCGGGCGGCCCCAAGCCCGATCCGGCGATCTGCGCCCGCGAGGACGCCGCCGCCCGCCAGCCGCTGCTATAAATTCTTGTGCCGCATCGGCTTGTCCGAAAGCCGGCGGCCACCGTTCTCGGGCCGATGCTCTGAAACGGGACGCAGACGCAGGATTCTGCTAAGGCGCGCCCGCCCGAAGCACGGGCGCTACGGCAGCCGGCGTGGACCCGCCTCCCTCTGACCCCCTCGACCCTTCCGACCCAGAACAATATCGACACCGCCCTGAAGGGAGCCTTCGCCCCCTTCGCCGGCCGGCTGCGGCTCGATTCCGATCCGGCCGCGCTGACGCTCGCCGAGCAGGCCGCCTGCGGTGGGCTGTCGGATGCGCTCGCCACCTTCGCCGACGCGCATCCCGGCGGCGAGCGGCGGGCGGTGGCCTCGCTGTGGAGCGCCTACCTGTTCGCCGGGCTGATCGCGCCGGGGCTGGCCGCGGGCGCCCGGCTCGGGCTGGCGCTGCCGCCGGAGCGGTTCAGCCTCGCCACCGGAACCGGCCTGCCCGACGCCTTCCATCTCGCGCCCGAACTGCCGTTCCCGGCCGCACTGCCGGCCCAGGTCGATCGCCTGCTCACCGAATGCGTCGCCCCGGCGGTGCGCTGCCTGCGGGCCGAGACTGGGCTGTCGGTGCGGCTCCTGTGGGAGAATGCGGGCGGGCACCTGTTCTGGACGCTGTCGACGCTCGCCCGCGAGACCCCGGAGCGGGCCGGCGCGGTGCGGGAAGCGCTGCTGGCGCTGCGCTGGCCGCAGGAGGCCTGCGCGGCGCTCACCCTGATGCGCGCCGACGCGCTCGCCGGCCTCGACGCGCCCCGCCGCCGGGTCTGCTGCCTGCGCCACGCGCTCCCCGGTTTTCCGAAATGCGCCGGCATCTGCCCGCTGCTGCGGGGCGAGAAGGGTAGCTGAGCGCCGCCCCGTCAGGCCGCCCCGGTGCGCTTCTTCCGCCGCCGCCGGGCCAGCATGTTGAGGCCCTCCACGCCCGCCGAGAACGCCATGGCGGTGTAGATGTAGCCTTTCGGCACGTGCGCCCCGAACCCTTCCGCGATCAGCGTCATGCCGATCATGATGAGGAAGCCGAGCGCCAGCATCACCACCGTGGGGTTGGCCGCGATGAAGCGCGAGAGCGGGTCGGCGGCGATCAGCATCACGGTGACCGCGGTGACGACGGCGATGACCATGATCGGCACGTGCTCGGTCATGCCCACCGCGGTGATGATCGAATCGATCGAGAACACGAGGTCGAGCACGAGGATCTGGCCGATCGCCGCGGAGAAGCCGAGCCCGGCCCCGCCCCCGACCTTTTCCTCCGGGTTCGGATCGACGACGTGGTGAATCTCCTTGGTGGCCTTCCACAAGAGGAACAGGCCGCCCGCGATCAGGATGAGGTCGCGCCAGGAAAACGCCTTGCCGAACAATGTGAAGACCGGCTCGGTCAGGTGGACGATCCACGCGACCGTGCCGAGCAGCGCCAGCCGCAGGATGAGCGCCAGCCCGATGCCGATGCGCCGCGCCTTGGCCTGCTGGGCGGCCGGCAGCTTGTTGGTGATGATCGAGATGAAGATCAGGTTGTCGATGCCGAGCACCACCTCCATCACCACGAGGGTGGCGAGCGCGGCCCAGGCGGTCGGGTCGCTGGCGAGTTGGAGCAGGCTGTCCACGAGCGAAGAAGTCCGAAGTCAGAGCTTGAAGGGCAGGGGGAAGCGGTTGGCGCCGGTGTCGATCGGCGGGGCGAGCACGCGTACCGCCTTCGGCATCACCTTGAAGTGGGCCGGGGTCCACGTGGTCAGCTCGCCGTCGGTGTTCACGGCGCGCGGCTTGCGGGTGGTGAGCTTGAGTTCGGTCGTCTCGAAGGCGCGCACGTCCTCGGCCTGCCCGTGGGTGCCGCGGCGGAGCGCGGGCAGCAGGGCGACCAGCCGCCACCAGTGATCGACCTCCAGGCTGTAGAAATCGAGCTTGCCGTCATCGACGGTGGCGTCCTCCTGCACGGTCATGCCGCCGCCGTAATGGCGCCCGTTGCCGACCGAGGCCTGGATCGTCGTGACCTTCTCCGTCGTGCCGTCGTGCTCGATCGTCACGGTGAAGGGGCGGGCGCGCCGCAGGAGCCGGAACGCCGCGATGGCGTAGCCCACCGTACCCCACTTCTTCTTGGCCTCCGCGGTCAATTCGCCCGCCAGATCGGCCGAGAAGCCGATGCTCGCCACGTTGAAGTAGTAGTGCCCGTTGACCCAGCCGAGATCGATCGCCTTCTCGGGTGCCGTCGGGATGATCTGCGCGGCCGCCTCCGCCTCAAGCGGCAGGCCGAGCGAGCGGGCGAGGTCGTTGGCGGTGCCGAGCGGCAGGATGCCGAAGGGCAGGCCGGTCTCGACCAGGGCGGGCGCTGCCGCGTTCATGGTGCCGTCGCCGCCGCCGAGCACCACCAGATCGACCGAGGACGCGTGGCGCGTGATGGTCTCGTGGCAGTCGCGGTTGGATTCCGGCTCGATGAGGTCGAGCCCGCCCTCGCGCAGGATGGTGCGGATCGCGTCGAGGTCCGTCCCGCCGCTGCGGGCCTTGCCGTTGACGAGGAGGAGGGCGCGGCGGGGACTTCCGTCCGCCCGGCTCAAAGCGGACCTCCCGGCACGCGGGGGAGGGGAGGGGGGCACAGGAAGGGCGCGGCCGGCAAGGAATCCTCGCACGCAGGGGCGCCGCGTCAGCGCTCGGGTCGCGGGTCGGGTCCGACATCGCGGCCGACGCCTCGGCCGCCAGAGGGGCCCGGACCCGTCTCTGGAACACCCGCGATGCCGGAGGGCATGGTCGCGGGGTTAAGCTCGCGCTGAAGGTGGGGGCTTTGGGGGCGAGGGCAAGAGGCGGGGCTATTTCCTGGTCTCAGACGATCCCGAGGAAGACGGACAGCGAGCGCGACACGGCGAGCATGGTGTCCGCATCAAGCCGGCCGAACGGCGCACCGACCTTGTCGCGTCGCAGCGTCATGGCCTTGTCGATCATGACCTGGGAGGGCTTGCGCAGGCCGTTGCCCGGCGTCGGCCGCACGGTAATGCGGACCAGCGGCGCGTCCACCAGCGTGCCCGACAGGAGCAGGATGGTGACGGAATCGGTTTCTCCGAACTGGTCTGCCTGTATCACGAGGGCTGGGCGGGGCTTCCCGTAATCGCCGGACACGGAGACCGGAACGAGATCGCCGCGCTTCACACCTCGCTCTCGTCATCGAGGTCGGCGAGCGCGGCATCCATGAAGGCGTGCAGATCGGGATCGGCGGCGTCCGCGGCTGCGACCACCTGCGATTGGCGACGACACTCTTCGGCAAAGCCGGGACGGCGCGTATCGGGCACCCAGATTTGGACAGGCCTCAACCCGGCGGCTCGCAGGGCGGCACGATGCTGTCGGACGCGCTCGCGGGTCGGTGTGGTCATGGTCGGTTCCGTAGCTCGTTACATGTAACAGATAGGGAGCGGGGCGGCTCGTCAACATGATCGGCCGTCCAACCCGCTGTCACCTTTCGGACACGCCCTCCCGCCATCGCGTCCCGAGGCCGGATCGGAGGGAACCGTCCGCCCGAGCCTGCGCGTTCTCCCCGGTCGCGCCCGACCGATCGGTGATGCCATGCGCCCTCTCCTCGCCACGACCGCCCTCGCGCTCCTCGCCCTGTCGCTGCCGGCGGTCGCCCAGCAGGGGGCCGGATGGGTCGATCCGCCGGCCAAGGCGGCCGACGCGCCCGCGGCCAAGCCCGCCGTGAAACCCGCCGAGCCGGCCCCCGCGGCGCAGCCCGAGGCCGCGGCTCCGGCGCGGCGCGAGACGCGCTCGGCCACGGTGGACGCGTCGCGCGCGGCCCGCGGCACCCGCCGCGCGGGCGAGGAGCGGCAGGCCCGGCGCCAAGCGGCGCGCGAGGCCGAGATGCGGTCGCAGCGCTCGGCCCGCGTGGCGCCGCCGGTCTTCTCGGTGCCGCCGCGGGAGGCGCCCTCCATGGCACGGTCCGAGCCCGATCCGCGCTTCTCCGAATGGGCCGGCACGGCGCAGCGCCTGAGCGAGGCCTATCTCGACAGCGTGTCGAGCCCCGGCGACGGCATGGCGGCGGCGGCCCCGCGCTTCTACGGCTCGACCGTTCGCTTCCACGGTCGTACCATGTCGCTCGCTGCGTTGATGGCGGAGAAGCGGCGCTTTTCCCGGCGCTGGCCCGAGCGGCGCTACGAGCCGCAGGGCGAGCCGAAGGTCTCCTGCAACGCGGCGACCCAGAGCTGCCTGGTGCGCACCGTCCACGCGTTCAGCGCCGGAAGCCCCGGCCGCGGCGCCCGCTCGCAGGGCGTGGCCGAGCTGATGCTGACCGTGAGTTTCGCGAGTGGCCGCCCGATCATCGTCGAGGAATCGAGCCGCGTGCTGCGCCGCGGCGCCCTCAGCGCCTCCATCGGCGGGCGGGGCGGGGCCTGAACCGGCCATTCCGCTTACCCCGCCCTGTTGTGCTAGGAGGAGGCGCGAGGCCGGGGCCACGGCCCGCGAGACGGAGTGACCCACGCGTGAAAGGATCGGCAAAGGCCGCGGTGAAGGGCGGAGCGGAGGCGCCGTCCGCCCCCGAAGTGCCGGTCTCCGAGGACGATCTGCGCATCCGCGGGCTCATCCTGGCCGAACTCGACCGCCGCCGGGTGCGGCCGGTGGCGCGGCGCACGCTGGCGCTGATCGCCGAGGGCTTCGTCGAGGCCGCCGAGGGCCTGCCCGGCTACCGCGTCATCGACCGCACCGGCGCCGTGCGGCGGCACGGCGAGGACGGGACCGGCACACCGCTCACGATCCACGACCTCATCGACGAGTTGGCCGAGCGGCACGCGGCCCTGATGCTGCCCGCGCTCCCGCCGCAGGCGCCGCCGGAGCCCGCCCGCGACCCCATCGCCGACGTGCGGGCGGCGGGCGCCCGCTTCGTCGAGACGCAATCCGCCCTGGCGCGCTCGCTCGCCACCACCTCGGCCGAGCGCAGCCGGGCGCTCGCCAGCGCCGCGAGCGAGACCGTGGAGGGCTGGCGCCACCGCCTCGCCGAGCGTCTGCGCGCCAAGCCGCGCCCGGCGCCCGCCGCGGCGGCGACGCCGGGCACCCTCGACGGGCCGACCGCGCCGCAACCGGCCCTCGGCGCGCGGTTCGCGAGCGCCGGCACCAGCCTGGGCGGCGGCCTGCGGACCGTCTCGGCCCGCTCCGGCGCGGCGGCCTCGCGGCTGCGCGACGTGGTCGAGGACGGGCTCGCAGCGGGCAGCCGCCGCCCGGTGGTGCTCATGGGCCTCGGCGCGCTGGCCGGCGCGGCGCTGGTGGCCGGCCTCGCGCTCACCGGACGGGACGAGGGCGAAACCCGGACCGAGCGGCAGGAGGCGCGCAACACCGCGCCCCAAGCCGAGCCGGCCGCGCCCGAGGCCACGCCTCCGGCCGCGCAGGGCAACGCCGACACGCCCCCGCCCGAGACCGACCAGCGTCCCCCTGAGCCGCGGCGCAACCCCAACGCCGTCGAGGGCCCGGCGGAGGTGATCGACACCGCGACCCTGCGGGTCGGCGGCAAGCTCGTGCGCCTGTTCGGGGTCGAGTGGGTGCGCGGCGGGCAGGCCGACGAGCTGTCGAAGTACCTGCGCGGCCGCTCCGTCACCTGCCTGCCCGCGGCCGGCAGCAGCGCGCATGTCTGCACCGTCGAGGGGCGCGACCTGTCGGAAGTCGTGCTGTTCAACGGCGGCGGCCGCGCCTCGTCGGAGGCCACGCCCGAACTCGTCGCCGCCGAGGACCACGCCCGCACCGAACGGCTGGGGGTGTGGAAGAAGTGAGGCGCCGCCCGCGAGGCCGGGCGATCGGCTAAACTGTCAGCGGCGCACGATTCGCGCAGCGAAACAGCATGGCTCCCATGACCATCTCGCTCGGCCTGAGCGCCTTCGCCGTCGTCCTCGCGCTGCTCGTGGTGGTGACGCTCGCCATCGGCATCCGCACGATCCCGCAGGGGCACGTCCACACCGTCGAGCGGTTCGGGCGCTACGACCGTTCGCTCGAATCCGGCCTCGGCCTGATCATCCCCTACGTCGAGCGGATCGGCCGGCGGGTGAACATCATGGAGCAGGTCGTCGAGGTGCCGAGCCAGGAGGCCTTCACCCGCGACAACGCGGGCGTGCGGATCGACGCGGTGGTGTTCTATCAGGTGCTCGACGCTGCGCGCGCCTCCTACGAGGTCTCGAACCTGCAGATGGCGCTGCTGACCCTGACCATGACCAACATCCGCACCGTGGTCGGCTCGATGGACCTCGACCAGCTCCTGTCCCACCGCGACGAGATCAACGAGCGGCTGCTGCGGGTGCTCGATGCGGCCGCCGCCCCCTGGGGCGTCAAGATGAACCGCGTCGAGATCAAGGACATCCTGCCGCCCGCCGACCTCGCGGGCGCCATGGCCCGGCAGATGAAGGCCGAGCGCGAGAAGCGCGCCTCGGTACTGGAGGCCGAGGGCCAGCGCCAGGCCGAGATTTTACGCGCGGAAGGGCGCAAGCAATCGGCGATTCTCGAAGCGGAAGGCCGCCGCGAGGCCGCCTTCCGCGATGCCGAGGCACGCGAGCGCGGCGCCGAGGCCGAAGCGAAGGCCACCGCCATGGTGAGCGAGGCCATCGCTCAAGGCGACCTCGCGGCGGCGAACTTTCTGGTGGCGGAAAAATACGTCGAGGCGATCCGCGCCATCGCCACCGCGCCGAACCAGCGTGTCGTCGTCGTGCCGATCGAGGCGTCGGCGCTCGCCGGCACGCTCGGCGGCATCGCCGAGATCACCCGCTCGGTCTTCGGCGATCCGGGCAGCGCCGCGACGGGCCGCGGCGGCCTGCCGCCGCGCGTGCCCGCCACGCCGCCGCAGGCCTGATCCCCGTGTTCGACGCGCTCTCGCCCGCCTGGGCCTGGATCATCGCCGGGCTCGTGCTCGTGGGCGGCGAACTCGTGCTGCCGGGCGTCTTCCTCGTCTGGCTCGGCCTCGCCGCCGGACTCACGGGGCTGATCGAGTCCGCCCTCGGCCTGCCCTGGCAGGGGCAGCTCGTGCTGTTCTCCGCGCTCTCCGTCGCCGCCGTGGTACTGGCCAACCGCCTCAACCGGCAGCGGGCGCCGACCCTGAACCTCGGCGCCCACCGCCTGATCGGCCGCACGTTCCGGCTGGAGCAGGACATCGCCGCGGGCGAGGGCCGCGCCCGCCTCGACGACACGCTCTGGCGCGTCGCCGGGCCCGACCTGCCCGCGGGTACGCCGGTGCGGGTGACGGGCGTGGAGGGGACGGTGCTTCGGGTGGCTCCCGTCCCGCAGGAGGATGAGGTTTTGGGGTCTTCGCGCGTCTGAAACAGGATGCACCGGAACGGCAGAACTGTACCTTGTGCGGTACGCGTGCTATGGGTCGGGAGGCTTGAATGTCCCTGAAGCGCGTCCCGGCCATCTTCTTTCGGACCGAGGCCGGCAACGAACCGGTGCGGGATTGGCTCAAGGCACTCGACCAAGCGGATCGCCGCCGGATCGGGGAGGACATCAAGCTGACCGAGTACGGCTGGCCGATCGGAATGCCGACCTGTCGCCCGATGGGCGAGGGCTTGCACGAAGTCCGATCCCGGATTTCGAACGGTCGGATCGCCCGGGTGCTGTTCTACATCGATGCGCGGCAGCGGATGGTTCTGCTGCACGCCTTCATCAAGAAATCCCAGGCCACGCCGGCCGAGGATCTGCGGCTCGCCAGAACCAACAAGCGCAAGCACGAGCAAGGCCTGTCATGACGCAGACGCCGTTCGACCACAGCGGATCGTCCTTCGACGACTTCTTGGAGGAGGAAGGACTGCTCGAAGAGACAGAGGCCGCGGCCCTCAAGCGGGTGATCGCGTGGCACTTGGCGGAGGCGATGAAGGCGGAGGGGGTCAGCAAGAAGGCCCTGGCGGAGCGGCTGGGCACCAGCCGCTCGCAGCTCGACCGCCTGCTCGATCCCGACAACCCCAACGTCCACCTGACGACCATCGCGCGGGCCGCCCGCGCGGTCGGCAAGCGGTTGCGAATCGAAATGATCGACGCCGTTTGACCGCCCCTCAGCGGATGAGGTTGGTCTTCGCCAGATCGAGGATCGAATCCCCCCGCCCGCTCATCACCGCCTGGAGGGCGTAGAGGCTGAAGCCCTTCACCTGCTCGGCCTGGAGTTTCGGCGGCATGGCGAGTTCCTGGCGGTTCGTCACCACGTCGAGCAGCGCGGGGCCGGGATGCGAGAGCACGTCGCGGATCGCGCCCTCCAGATCGCCGGGGTCCTCGACGCGGCGGGCATGGATGCCGACGGCGCGGGCCATGGCGGAGAAGTCGGGGTTCTGCAGCTCCACGCCGGTCTCGAGATAGCCTGCGGCCTTCATCTCCAGCTCGACGAAGCCCAGCGTGCCGTTGTTGAAGATCACCACCTTCACCGGCAGCTTTTCCTGGGTGAGGGTGAGGATGTCGCCCATCAGCATGGCGAAGCCGCCGTCGCCCGAGAGCGAGATCACCTGCCGGCCGGGGCTCGCCGCCTGGATGCCGATGGCGTGCGGCAGGGCGTTGGCCATCGAGCCGTGTGCCCAGGAGCCGATCAGGCGCCGCCCCGCGGTCATGTGCAGGTAGCGCGCCGCCCAGACCGTGGGCGTGCCGACATCGGCCGTGAACACGGCGTCGTCGGTGGCCGCCTCGCTGAGGAGTTTCGTGAGGTATTGCGGGTGGATCGGCCGGCGGCCGGGCTTGCCGGTGGCGAGATCGTCCAGCCCCTCGCGGGCCTTGGCGTAGTGCTTGAGGCTGGCGTCGAGATGGCGGCGGCTCTCGTTGCCGGTGAGCCGCGGCAGCAGCGCTTCAATGGTCGCCGTTACGTCACCGACGAGGCCGAGTTCGAGCCGGCAGCGCCGCCCGAGATTCTCCGGGCGGATATCGACCTGGGCGATGCGGGCGTGCTCGGGGTAGAACTGGCGGTAGGGGAAGTCGGTGCCGAGCATCAGCAGGGTCTCGCAGGCCTCCATCGCGGCGTAGCCCGAGGAGAAGCCGATCAGCCCGGTCATGCCGACATCGTAGGGGTTGTCGTGCTCGACATGCTCCTTGCCGCCGAGCGCGTGGACGATGGGGCTCTTCAGCCGCTCGGCCAGCTGCATCAGCGGGGCATGCGCCCCGGCGCAGCCGCGCCCGCACAGCAGCGTGATCTTCTTGGACCCGTTGAGAAGCTCGGCGAGGCGGTCGAGGTCGTCAGGCTGCGGGACCACGATGGGCGCGCGCGGCCGCAGCGTCGAGGCCGCCGCCAGCGTCCGCTCGGGCGCGGGCTTCAGCGCCACGGTGCCCGGGATGACGACGACGGCGACGCCGCGCTGGCCCACCGCCGCGCGGATCGCGGTCTCCAGGACGTTGGGCAGCTGCGCCGGATCGGAGACCAGCTCGCAGAAATGGCTGCAATCGCGGAACAGCTCCTCGGGGCGCGTCGCCTGGAAGTAGTTCAGGCCGATCTCGGAGGAGGGGATGTGCGCGGCGATCGCCAGCACCGGGGTGCGGGTGCGATGGGCGTCGTAGAGGCCGTTGATGAGATGGAGGTTGCCCGGCCCGCAGGAGCCGGCGCAGACCGCGAGTTCACCGGTCACCTGCGCCTCGCCCGCGGCGGCGAAGGCCGCGACCTCCTCGTGGCGGACATGGACCCACTCGATCACGTCGCGGGCCCGGATCGCCTCGGTGATCCCGTTCAGGCTGTCGCCGACGAGCCCGTAGATCCGCCGCACGCCCGCGAGCTGGAGCGTCTCGACGATGAGATCGGATACGTTGTCGGAGGCCATGCGCCGTCTCCCCGGTGACCGCGGGTGGGTCGATGCGGGCCAACGTCGGGGTGGGGCGTTTGTTCGAGGGTCGAGGCGAATTTCACAATTGATGCAGGATGTTGCCAGTCTCAGCAGGACGGCTCGCAGCCATATTTCTCGGCGATGAACCGCGTCCGTTCCTGCGCACCGATCTGTTCCCGCTCGAAGGCGAGGAGGTCGCGCCGCATTTCGTCCGTCAGCCGAACACCCTCGACAGCACTGATCCGTTCGAACGCGTCGAGGCCGAGAGCGGCATTCGCCGCCGCTCTCGGCCCTCTTCGCTTGCGATCCTTGCTCATGCGGAGCAGCGAGCGCCTCAGGTGTTCATCGAGTCGAAGAAGTCGCTGTTGCTCTTGGTCTGGCGCAGCTTGTCCATGAGGAACTCGATCGCGTCTGTGACGCCCATCGGGTTGAGGATGCGGCGGAGCACATAGGTCTTCTTGAGCGAGTCCGGCGGCACCAGCAGCTCCTCCTTGCGGGTGCCGGAGCGGGTGATGTCGATGGCCGGGAAGATGCGCTTGTCCGAGACCTTGCGGTCGAGGATGATCTCGGAGTTGCCGGTGCCCTTGAACTCCTCGAAGATCACCTCGTCCATGCGCGAGCCGGTGTCGATGAGCGCGGTGGCGATGATCGAGAGCGAGCCGCCCTCCTCGATGTTGCGGGCCGCGCCGAAGAAGCGCTTGGGCCGCTGCAGCGCGTTGGCATCGACGCCGCCGGTCAGCACCTTGCCCGAGGACGGCACGACGGTGTTGTAGGCCCGGCCCAGGCGCGTGATGGAATCCAGCAGGATCACCACGTCGCGGCCGTGCTCGACGAGGCGCTTGGCCTTCTCGATCACCATCTCGGCGACCTGCACGTGGCGGGTGGCCGGCTCGTCGAAGGTCGAGGCGATGACCTCGCCCTTCACCGAACGGATCATGTCGGTCACCTCCTCCGGGCGCTCGTCGATGAGCAGCACGATGAGGTAGCATTCCGGGTGGTTGAGGGTGATCGACTGCGCGATGTTCTGCATCAGCACGGTCTTGCCGGTGCGCGGCGGCGCGACGATCAGCGCGCGCTGGCCCTTGCCGATCGGCGAGACGATGTCGATGATCCGGGGCGAGAAGTCCTTCTTGGTCGGGTTGTCCAGCTCGAGCTTGAACCGCTTGGTGGGGAACAGCGGCGTCAGGTTGTCGAAGTGGACCTTGTGCTTGATCTTCTCCGGGTTCTCGAAGTTGATCGTGTTGACCTTGATCAGGGCGAAATAGCGCTCGCCGTCCTTGGGGCCGCGGATCGGGCCTTCCACCGTGTCGCCGGTGCGCAGGCCGAAGCGGCGGATTTGAGTCGGCGAGATGTAGATGTCGTCCGGGCCCGGCAGGTAGTTCGAGTCGTTCGAGCGCAGGAAGCCGAACCCGTCCTGCAGCACCTCGACGGTGCCGGCGCCGATGATCTCGGTCTCGTTGGCCGCGAGTTGCTTGAGGATCGCGAACATCAGCTCCTGCTTGCGCATGGTCGAGGCGTTCTCGACCTCGACCTCCTCGGCAAAGGCGATGAGTTCGGTCGGCGACTTGGATTTGAGATCCTGGAGCCGCACCTCGCGCCGGATCGCGGCCTCCGTGGCCACGGGGCCGTCCTCGGACGGCGTATCGACGGGGGCGAGGGCGTCGTTCTGTGACGTCATGTGGGGGGATGCAACCAACGAAGGCGGGAAGGATTGGCCGGTCGGGACGAAAGGGCCGGGCGCCGGGGAGACGCCCCAGGTCCGGCAAGGCTGCGAGCGCAGCGGTCCGGCCCACGCATCGGTTCCTCTCGGCTTGGAAAAGCCCCAGGGATGCGACACGGCTGCAATCGGAAAGCGATCGTGCTTATCGCGTTTCGGGGATGGGCTCAAGTGGAGAGTCGGTCGAACACGAGATGCCGTGAGACGGAAAACCCTCCCCCGTCATTCCGGGGCCGCGCAGCGGAACCCGGAATCCACCCGTGATGCGACACGACACAAAGCAACGAGGCCAGTCGTGGATTCCGGGTTCTCGCCTTCGGCGAGCCCCGGAATGACGGTTGAGGCATCCATCACCTTACCGCCGCCGCAGGCGGACGTAGAGCGCGCCCGCGCCGCCGTGGTGGCGCGCCGCCTCCTCGAAGCCGAGGACGAGACTGCGCAGTTCGGGGCCGCGCAGCCAGTGGGGCACGCTCCGGCGCAGGACGCCGCGTTCGGAGAAGCCGGAATCGGAAAAACCCTCGCCGCCCTTGCCGGTGACGACGAGGACGCGGGCGTGGCCGGCCGCGCGCGCCCGCATCAGGAAGCCGACGAGCGCCGCGTGCGCCTCCGCCTGATAGAGCCCGTGCAGGTCGATCCGCGCCTCGATCGCGAGCGTCCCGCGCTCCAGGCCGCGCCGCTCCTTGCGCTCCAGCCCCGGCGGGGCCGGGGCGGCGGGGGGACGGGC
Organism: Methylorubrum subtropicum; assembly: GCF_038442325.1. Lineage (NCBI taxonomy): Bacteria > Pseudomonadati > Pseudomonadota > Alphaproteobacteria > Hyphomicrobiales > Methylobacteriaceae > Methylorubrum > Methylorubrum subtropicum. Next base: position 223,838 of record NZ_JBBXMW010000005.1, read on the forward strand.
GGGCGGGGAGAGGGCGGCGGTGGCGCCCGCGAGGTCGCCGAGCTTCACCGGCCGCTTGTGCGTCGGCAGGGCCGTCTTGGCGGAGGGCCGCAGGGTCGGCGGCGCCGTGACGGCGGGATTGGGTTTGGCCGGCTTCGGCGACGCCGGCTTGGGAAGGTTCGGCTTCGCAGGACTCGGCTTGGCCGAAACGGGCACCGCCGGCTCGGCCTCGGGCGCGGGCTTCTTCGGCCGTGCCCGGCCGCGCAGGGGCGTGATCAGCTTGGCGATCTCGCCCCACAGATACGCCTCCTCGCGGGAGAGCGCGCGCCGCCGCGGCGGCCTCACGGCCGGGACTCCCCGGCCGGTTTGGGCAGCAAAACAACAAAACCCATCCGGTCGTGCAGATCGCCCGCGGCGACGCCCGCCTTGGCGCCGGTGCCGACATAGAGGTCGCCCCGCGCCGGGCCGAGGATGGCCGAGCCGGTGTCGGCGGCGATGACGAGGTGCCCGCGTCCGGGCTGGCCCGGCAGCTTGCCTTCGAGGAAGAACGGCAGGCCGTAGCGCCACAGGTTGCCGTCCACCGCCATGCTGCGGCCGGGGCTCAAGGGGGCGCCCGCGGCGCCGGGGGGCCCGAGGCGGGCATCCTCCACCGGCTCGACCCGGAAGAAGACGTAGGATTGGTTCATCCGCATCAGCCGGCGGGCGTGGTCGGGGTTGGCCCGCAGCCACGTGGTCCAGCGCTCCAGGCTCAGCCCGTTGAGCGGCAGGTGGCCTTCCGCCACCAGGAGCTTGCCGATCGAGGTGTAGGGCTGGCCGTTCTTGCCGTCGTAGAGCACCCGCACCGAGCGCCCGTCCGGCAGCCGCGCGCGGCCCGACCCCTGCACCTGAAGCACGAACAGATCGACCGCGTCGCGCAGCCACAGAACCGGCCGCGTATGGGCCGCGACGGCGCCGTCCTCAATCGCGGCGCGGTCGGGATAGGGCTCCAGCCCCGTCGCATTGCGGCGGCCCGCCTTGTAGATCGGGTCCAACCCCAGCGCGGTCTCGCCCGGCGCCAGTGTCACGAGGTCGTCGGGCCGGGCCAGCACGGGGGCGGTGTAGCCGGGGCCGGGCTCGGGTGCGCCGACGAGTTCGGGCTCGAAATAGCCGGTGAGGAAGCCGAGCCGCCGCTCGGGCTCAGGCCCGTTCGCCGGGCGCACGATCCGATAGGCCGAGAACCGCCCCTCGAAGAATTTTTTTGCCTCACCCGGCTTCACCTCGGCTGCCGCGGCGCAGGCGGCGGCGAGGTCGGCGGGGTTGCCGGTGACGCCCGCAGCCTGGGGCGGGTTCGGCCCCGGCGCGGCGCAGGTGCGGCGGAAGGCGTCGAGGGCGGCGGCCGCGTCGTCCGCGCCCCAGCCGGTCAGATTGCCGAGCGCCACCGGCTCCAGCACGCCGTCGCCGACGCGCGAGGGCGCCTCCGCGGAGGCGGAGCAGACGGAAACGGCCGCAGCGGCGAGGACCGCTGCGGCCGGAAGGAGAACGCGTCGGAACGGCATGACCTACAAAAAAGTCAGCCGCCCGCGTCGGTGGCGACGAGCTGCCAGTTCGGATCGCGCGAGCCGAGCGTGCGGGCGAAGGTCCACACGTCGGGCACCTCGACGCCGGTCTCGGCATTGCCGTCGATCACCTTGCCCTCGGCATCGCGGGTGGCGGTGATGAGGTTCGACAGGAAGCGCACGGTGACCTGCGCGACGCGGTTGCGGACATCGACGGCGACGATCTCGGCCTTGTCGATCGAGATGAAGGTGGTCTCGGCGGTCTCGCGGCGCTTCTCGCGCTCGGAGATCGCCCGCTCGAAGCCCTCGCAGACCTCCTTCGACAGCAGCATCCGCAGGGTCTTGCGGTCGCCCGTGGCGAAGGCGGTGACGATCGCCTCGTAGGCGCTCTTGGCGCCCTCCAGGAAGGCGCGCGGCTCGAAGGCCGGCTCGACCTGCACGATCTGCTCCAGGCCGCGGGCGACCGCCGAGCCCGGCTCGGCGATGCCGCGCCAGTCGCGCGGGGCGGCCGCCTGCGTCGGGGCGGGCTGGGCGCGGTCGGCCCCGGGCAGGCGCACCACGTTGTCGCCGTCCTGGCGCGCGCCGGGCGCGTCGGTGCGGTTGCGCTCCACCGGGCGGAAGGGCGAGCGCTCCGTCCCGGTCTTCTGGCCCAGGACCGAGCGCAGCCGCCAGATGACGAAGACGGCGAGCGCCAGGAAAATCAGGGTGGTTGCGTCGAAGGAATCCTGCATCACCGATCCGAATCGTGCCCGTCGCACGCGTGAGGCTGACACCCGAGGGCTGCCGGAGGGGGACCCCGCGCGATCCGTGCTCCGGCGGGGCCGGCCGGCGCCGTTCCTGCGGTCAGGGGCACGTCTCGCGAAAAGGCTTTCGAAGCTCTTAGCCGAGCCCGGAGCAAGGAGCGAGCCGGAAGCTTGGCATCTTGAAGGCGAATGTCTCCGGCGTCGAGAACTCCGTGAGTCCTACGTGATATGGGTGAGGCCGCGCGCGATTCCAGGCGCGTCGGCGGGGCAATCGCCCGCAGGGCATGGCCGACGTCATGGTTACCCCCGGCTTGTTCGCGGCGGGGTGGCATGTTAGCGCGCTGCCCGCGCCGGACTACGGGCGCGCCGGCCCACAAAGCCGCGCAGCAACGACGCGAGGAGGAAATTCGTCATGGCCGACACCGCGGCACCCAACGGCAACGGCGCCCAGGACGGCGACCTCACCCCCGCGATCAACGCGCTGGCGCAGTACACCAAGGATCTCTCGTTCGAGAACCCGAACGCGCCGCGCTCGCTGCAGCCGCAGGACGGCGGGCCGCAGATCAACATCCAGGTCAACGTCAACGCCTCGCAGCTCGCCGAGGCCGACTTCGAGGTCGAGCTGTCGCTGGAAGGCGACGCCAAGATCAAGAACGAGGTGCTGTTCAAGTTCGAGCTGAAGTACGGCGGCGTCTTCCGGATGCGCAACATCCCGCAGGAGCAGCTGCACCCGGCGGTGATGATCGAGTGCCCGCGCCTGCTGTTCCCGTTCGCGCGCCAGATCGTCGCCGAGGCCGTGCGCAACGGCGGCTTCCCGCCGCTCTACATCGACCCGATCGACTTCGTCGGCCTCTACCGCCAGAAGATGGAAGAGGCCCAGGCCGCGCAGGGCCAGGGCGCCCCGCTCGCCTCGTAAGCGACGGATAAACCTCAGGTTGAGAAGGGCCTCGACGCATAAGCACCGGGGCCCTTTCCTATGTTAACGACGGGCCGGACCTGTGGCCGGCGGGCCGCACTTCGCCCGGAGGGGTTGTGATAGGCGAAAATTCGCTGCCGCTCCGGCAGGGGTTTCGAGCCGTCCGACCATGTTCCGCCTCTCGCTCGCCGCGCTGCTCCTCACTGTGGGCCTCTCCGCCTGCGCCACCATCGCGCCCAACATCCTGTCGCCGCAGGACACGGCCGACCTGAAATTCACCAGCCTGGAGGTCGTGGTCCCGCCCGAGACGCGGATCGACTGGACCTCGGCGGAAGACGAGTACCTGAGCGAGCGCAAGCTCTCCCGCACCGATCCGGCCCTGGTCGCCACCCCGGAGGCGCGCGCCCATCTGCGCAACCTCGCCGCCGCCCGCCTCAAGGCGAAGCTCGAGCGCGTGATCGCCGAGCGCCCCGCCGGCACCCGCCCGGTGCGCCTCGTCGCGACGATCAAGGAGGTCTCGATCCCGTCGGCCGTCAAACGCGTCATCGTCGGCGGCACCCCCTCGGTCCGCGCCGACATCGACGTGATCGACGCCCGCTCGGGCGCCCTGCTGACGACCTATCGCGGCGCCACGGGCACCAAATATGCCGGCAACGGCGTCTACGGCGTCATCGGCGACGGCCTCGCCCAGGCCATGGGCGCCGACGACCTCTACGACCGCGCCGCCGCCGACTATGCCGACGGCTTCGGCGGCTGGCTCAAGCCGCGCTGAGGCGTCACGCCGCAGCCACTGAAACGGCTTCGGCGGCAGGAGCTTACGGCCGCGCTTGTCCGGGAAGGCCGGCCGGCGGCACTGACAAATGAGAAAACCGCGGCTCTGCGGGGTTATGGCCGAGCGCGGACGCGTCCGAAAGGAGCGTCCTCGAGGCTCGACCGAAGGACCCGATGGCGCCCACGACCCACCTCGCCCTGATCAACGTCTTCATCGGCGACATCCAGGGAGGGCTGGGGCCGTTCCTCGGCACGTGGCTGGCGCAGCAGCGCCAGTGGAGCCCGTCCGAGATCGGCCTCGTCACCACCCTCGTCGGCGGCGGTGCGCTTCTGCTGAGCGGGCCGTTCGGGGCGCTCGTCGATCGGGTCGAGCGGCCACGGCTCCTCGTCGTGCTGTCCTGCGCGGCGATCCTGGCCGGCACGCTGCTCCTGATGCCGGCCCACAGCTTCGTGCCGGTGCTGGCGGCGCAGTTCCTGGCGGCGGCGGGCGGCACCCTGCTGCTCCTGGCGGTCACCGCGCTGACGCTCGGCGTCGTCGGCAAGGAGGCGTTTCCGCGCCAGCAGGGCCGCAACCAGGCCTTCAACCATCTCGGCATCCTGCTCGCCGCCGGCATCATCACGCTCGGCACCGCCCGGTTCGGGCCGGAGATCGCGTTCTGGGTGCTCGGCGCCATGGCGGCGGCGGCGATCGCCGCGACGCTCGCCATGCCGGCTAACGCCTGGAACTGCCGCCGCTCCTTCGGCTGGAAGGAGGAGGACGAGACGGCGCCCGACCGCTCGCCCTACCGCCAGATCTTCTCCGACACGCGGGTCCTCGTGCTCGCGGTGGCGCTCGCCCTGTTCCAGCTCGGCAACGGCGGCATGCTGAGCCTGCTCGGGCAGAAGCTCGTCCACACCACCGCCGACCCGGTCGCCTGGACCGCCCGCTACGTCATGGTCGCCCAGCTCGTGATGGTGCCGGTGGCGCTGGTCGCCGGCTCGCTCGCCGACCGGCGCGGACGCCGCCAGCTCCTGCTGGCCGCCTGCCTCGCCCTGCCGGTGCGCGCGGCGATCTCGGCCTTCGTCGACGACCCGTACTGGCTGATCCTGGCCGAGGTGCTCGACGGCGTGGCCTCGGGGATCATCGGCGTCGCGGTGCCGGTGGTGGTGGCCGACCTCACCTGGGGCACGGGCCGGACCCAGACCGTGCTCGGCTGCGTCAACGCGGTGCAGGGCGCGGGCGGGGCGCTGTCGGCGTGGTACGGCGGGCTGATGCAGGGCTGGCTCGGCTGGACCGGCAGTTTTCTCGCGCTCGGGGCCGCGGGCGTGGCCGCGCTCGCCCTGGTCTGGTGGCTCGCCGCCACCACCGAGGAGAGCCGGTCGCAGCGCCGCCACGCCCGGAAGCTGGAGCGCCGGAAAGCCCGCACCGCCGAGCGACCGGCCTGAGGCTTTTTGGCCCGGAACAGGCGCTCAAGCGATCGGTTTCAGGCCTGACATTTTCGGCGACGAGATCGATGGACCAGCGCAGCGACGGCCGCACGATTCACGCCTACGAGCCCCGCGCCGTGCCCTGGCTCAGCGTGGTGTTCGGCTACGGGCCGATGCTGCCGTTCGTCGGCGGCGCCGCCCTGGTCTGGCTGCTGCCGCCGAAGGCGAGCGAGGCCGTGTTCGGGCTCACGCTGCTGTGGGGCTGCGCGATCCTGACCTTTCTGTCGGGCGTGCGCCGCGGCGTCAGCTTCCGCACCGAGGGCGGGGCGCGGGCGACGCAGATCGTCACGATGCTCGGGCTGTTTCTCTTAGGCTTCGGCGCGCTGGTCGCCTTCGCCCTCGGCTTTGTCGTGGCCGCCCTCGTCCTGCTGATGCTCGGCTACACGACCATCGCCGTGCTCGATCCGATCGCCGCGCGGCGCGGGGAGGCGCCCCTGTTCTTCGAGCGGCTGCGCCCGTTCCAGATGCCGCTCGCCGTGTTAGGATTGGCCGCCCTTCTCGCGCACCGCCTGCTCGCCTGACATGCACGTCCGCCACGATCCGCAGGCGCCGGAATCGCAAAAAATCGGTTTCGACGCGTTCCTGGCCGTCGACATCCGCCTCGGCACCGTCGTCTCCGCCGAGCCGTTTCCGGAGGCGCGCAAGCCGGCCCTCAAGCTCGTGATCGATTTCGGCCCGGTCATCGGCTGCAAGCGCTCCTCGGCGCAGATCACCGAGCACTACGCGCCGGAGACGCTGGTCGGTCGGCAGGTCGCCGCGGTGGTGAATTTCCCGCCCCGCCAGATCGGAAAGTTCCTGTCCGAGGTGCTGACGCTGGGCTTTGCCGACGAGGCCGGCGCCGTGGTGCTGTGCCAGTCCGACCGGCCGGTGCCGGACGGCAGCCGGCTGTTCTGATTCCCCACCGTCATTCCGGGGCGCCGCAGGCGAACCCGGAATCCACCCGTGATGCGCGGCCCAACGAGGCGTCGTGTCCAGTCTTGGATTCCGGGTTCCGCTTCGCGGCCCCGGAATGACGGCGAAGAGCATCGAGCCCCGACCGTCGCTCCACCGTCCTGCGCCCTCGGCTTGCCGCGCCGCCGCCGCCTGCGATAGAGCCGGGCCTCAATTCCCCGAAGACATCGCGATCGGCGACGACATGGCCAAGGCCGAGACCCTGAAACCCCGCCTGCCGCGCGGCTTTCCCGACCGCACCGAGGCCGACCTGCTGGCGCAGGGCCGGATGCTGGAGACGATCCGGCAGACGTTCGAGCTCTACGGCTTCGAGGCGCTGGAGACCCCCTTCGTCGAGTACACCGAGGCGCTGGGCAAGTTCCTGCCCGATCTCGACCGGCCGAACGAGGGCGTCTTCTCATTCCAGGACGACGACGAGCAGTGGCTCTCCCTGCGATACGACCTCACCGCGCCGCTCGCCCGGTACGTCGCCGAGAACTTCGATGCGATCCCCAAGCCGTACCGCAGCTACCGGGCCGGCTACGTCTTCCGCAACGAGAAGCCGGGGCCGGGCCGCTTCCGCCAGTTCATGCAGTTCGATGCCGACATCGTCGGCGCGGCGTCGGTCGCCGCCGACGCCGAGACCTGCATGCTGATGGCCGACACCCTCGACCGGCTCGGCCTCGGCGGCCAGTACGTGGTCAAGGTCAACAACCGCAAGGTTCTGGACGGCGTGATGGAGGCCATCGGCCTCGCCGGCCCCGACAAGGCCGGCCAGCGGCTCACGGTGCTGCGCGCCATCGACAAGCTCGATCGCCTCGGCGCGGACGGCGTGCGCCAGCTGCTCGGCCCCGGCCGCAAGGACGAGAGCGGCGACTTCACCAAGGGCGCGGGGCTCAGCGATGAGGCCATCGAGCGCATCCTGGCCTATGTCGGCTTCGAGGCGAGCCCGCACGAGGGCGCCGACCGCATGGCGTTCTGGGAAAAGTTCTTCGGCTCGTGGCACGCGGTGGTCGGCGAGTCCGAGACCGGCCGCGAGGGCATCGCCGAGCTGCACGCCATCATGCGGCTGTGCGAGGCGGCGGGCTACGGCCACGACCGCGTGCGGGCCGACCCGTCCGTGGTGCGCGGCCTCGAATACTACACCGGCCCGGTCTACGAGGCCGAACTGACGTTCCCCGTCACCAACGAGGACGGCCAGACCGTGCGGTTCGGCTCGGTCGCGGGCGGCGGGCGCTACGACGGGCTGGTCGGCCGCTTCCGCAGCGAGCCGGTGCCGGCCACCGGCTTCTCCATCGGCGTGTCGCGGCTGTTCTCGGCGCTGCGACTGACGAAGAGCCCGCTGGTCGACGGCGCGGCCAAGCCCGGCCCGGTGGTCGTGCTGGTGCTGGATCGCGAGAACGTCGCCGAGTATCAGGCGCTGGTGGCGCGCCTGCGCGCCGAGAACATCCGGGCCGAACTCTATCTCGGCGCCGCCGGCATGAAGGCGCAGATGAAGTACGCCGACCGCCGCCGCGCGCCCGCCGTGGTGATCCAGGGCTCGAACGAGCGCGAGGCCGGCGAGGTCCAGATCAAGGACCTGATCCAGGGCGCCCAGGCCGCCGCCGCCATCGCCAGCAACGCCGAGTGGAAGGCCGCGCGGCCCGCTCAGGTCTCGGTGCCGGTGGAGCGGATGGTCGAGGCCGTGCGCGAGGTGCTGGCGCGGCATTTCGGGTGAGTGGCGCCTTCCCCTCCCCACAGATCTCGGGCTTGCCCGAGATCTGCATCTTTCTCACCCAGATCGGGCAAGCCCGATCTGGGTGGGGAGGGGTCAGGGGTGGGGGTAGTTCAGGATAAGGCGTTGCGGTGCCTCCTGCACCACCCCCACCTCCGGCTCCTCCCCGCAAGGGGGAGGAGAGGGAGCCCCCTCAAAACCCCGCCGCGAGCCGCGTCGGCGGGGCGGCGCGGTGGACCGCGCCCTGGCGGTAGAGGCCCCTATGCTGGCCGTCCGGCACCAGCGCTTCGGTCAGCCCGATCACCGTCTCGGCGGCGCCCAGCAGCACGGCGCCGTCGGGCGCGAGCGCCTTGGCGATGCGCTCCAGCACGTCGGCCTTGGTCGGCGCGTCGAAGTAGATCAGCACGTTGCGGCAATAGACGATGTCGAACTGGCCGAGATGCTCGAACGGGTGCAGCAGGTTGAGCGGGCGGTAGCTCACCATGTTGGCGATGGCTGGGCTGATGCGCCACTGCTCGCCCACCTGCGTGAAGTGCTTGACGAGAAGCTGGACCGGCAACCCGCGCTGCACCTCGAAATGGCTGTAGAGGCCGAGGCGCGCCTTCTCCAGCACCTCGGTCGAGAGATCGGTGCCGACGATCTCGACCTGCCAGCCGGCGAGTTGGGCCGCCGCCTCGTGGATCAGCATGGCGAGCGAATAGGGTTCCTGGCCGGTGGACGCCGCGGCCGACCAGATGCGCAGGCGGCGCGTCGCGGCGCGGGCCGCGAGGGCGCGGGGCAGGAGCACGTCGCGGAACAGGTCGAACGGGGCGCGGTCGCGGAAGAAGAACGTCTCGTTCGTCGTCATCGCCTCGACCACGGCCCGCTCCAGCGGGCCCTCGCGCGACAGGCGTAGGGTGCCGACGAGGTCGGACAGGGTGGCGAGTTCGAAGCGGCGGCAGACCGGCGTGAGCCGGCTCTCGACGAGGTAGCGCTTCTCGGGCCCCAGCGCGAGGCCGGAGCGTTTCTTCAGGTAGTCGCGCAGGAAGACGAAATCGGCCTCGGTCATGCCGCGCCCCCGCCGATGGCGGAGCGCAGCGCCGCGCCGATGTCGGGCAGCGGCAGGACGGCGTGGCACAGGCCCGCCTTGGCGACGCTGCCGGGCATGCCCCAGACCGTGCTGGTGGCCTCGTCCTGGGCGATGAGCTGTCCCCCCGCCTCGACGAGCGCGCGCGCGCCCGCGGTGCCGTCCGAGCCCATGCCGGTGAGGATCACGCTGAGCGTGGCGGCGCCGTAGATCGCGGCGGCGTCGAGGAACAGCACGTCCACCGCCGGGCGGCAGAAGTTGACCGGCGGCCCGTCGTCGAGGCGGATCACCGGGTCGGCGGGGGAGCCCGACAGCCGCATGTGGCGCCCGCCCGGCGCGACGTAGATGCGGCCGGGCTGCAGCCGCTCGTCGGCCTTGCCCTCGGCGGCCGGCAGGCCGACCTTCGCGCCGAGATGCTCGGCGAAGACCGCGGTGAAGACCGGCGGCATGTGCTGGACGATCAGAACCGGAAGCCGCCGCAGCGTCGCCGCGCCGATCTTCTCCAGCACCTCGCCGACCGCCTTGGGGCCGCCGGTGGAGGAGCCGACCAGCAGCACCCGCGGGGCGGTGACGGTGCGCGGGCGCGGGCGCAGCGTCACGGTGCCGGACAGGCGCGAGACCGGCGCGGGCGCCGCGGTCGGGGCGGTGGCCGACGTCTCAACCGCGGTCGGCACCGGGCGGCGGCGGGCGCGGGCGGCGCCGAACACGCGGATGCGCTCCAGCAGGTCGGCGCGGAAGCCGTCGGAGGTGGTGACGCCGCGGTTGCTCTCGGGCTTGGGGATGTAATCGACGGCGCCGAGCGACAGGCAGCGCAGCGACACGTCGGCGTTGCGCTGGGTCAAGGTCGACATCATCACCACCTGCACGCCGGGCTGGCGGGCCAGGATCAGCGGCAGGGCCTGGATGCCGTCGAGTTCCGGCATCTCGATGTCGAGGAGCACCACGTCGGGGGCGCAGCGCGCCAGCGCATCGACGGCGGCGCGGCCGTTGGGGGCGGTGGCGACGACCTCGTGGCCGGCCTCGCCCAGCCAGCGCGAGACCAGCCCGCGCACCACGGCGGAATCGTCGGCGACGAGGACCTTCACGGCGGGGCGTGGGGCCGCGGTCGGTGCGAGGGCCTGTGTCGCCGCCATGGGTTTCGTGCCTCCGCAGGAGGATGGGGGGAGAGGGGTCCTGCGGCCTCCCCGGGCCGCTCGGAAGGGGCGCCGCGCGAGGGTCGCGCGAGCGCCGGATCAGGCGTGCGGGGCCAAGCGCACCGAGAAGCCGACCTGATCGAGCTTGGCCATCATGATCTCCCGGTCGAAGGGCTTCATGATGTACTCGTCGGCGCCGGCCCGCAGGGCGCGCGCGATGGCGCCGACATCGTTCTCGGTGGTGCAGAACAGCACCTTGGGCCGGTCGCCGCCGGGGGACTGGCGCAGGTTCCGCAGAACCTCGTAGCCGTCCATGTTCGGCATGTTCCAGTCGAGCACGATCACCGAGGGCATCGCCTCGGCGCACATCGCGAGCGCCTTCTCCCCGTCCTCGGCGTCGCGGACGCTGAAGTCGAGGGTTTCCAGGATGCGGCGGGCGACCTTCCGGATCACCGCGGAATCATCGACGACGAGGCCGGTTCTCATCGCGCGTCCCCTCAGGCGACCTTGGCGTCGCGGCCCGCATCGCCGAAGGCGAGCAAGGCATCGACGTCGAGGATGACGAGCAGGCGACCGTCGAGGCGGTGGACGCCCAGCGAGAGGTCGCGCCAGCGCGGATCGAGGTTGATCGGCACCGGCTCGTGGGTCTCGGCGCCGAGCTTCAGCACCTCGCCGACGCCGTCGACGATGAGGGCGAAGGTCTCGCCCGCCTGCTCCAGGCCGATCGCCATCTGCGCAGCGCCGCTGGCGCGGTCGGGCAGGCTGAGGCGGCGGCGCAGACACAGGGCGGTGACGACGCGCCCGCGCAGGTTCAAGAGGCCGACGATCTCCTTCGGGGCCAGCGGCACCGGGGTGATGCCGGCGGGCACGAACACGTCGTGCACCCGGTCGATGGTGAGACCGAACATGGTCTCCCCGACGAACACCGTGACGTAGTCGGTGGTGTCGGCGGGGGCGGCGTTGGCGTTGGCGGCCTGCATGGGAGCGACTCTCTACGTCAGGGCAGGATCAGGCGGCGCGGGCGAGGCCGGGCTCGCCGATCTCCGCGAGGGCGGCGAGCAGGCCGGAGCGGTCGAACTTCGCCACGAGGTCGCTGATGGCGAGCTTGCGGGCCTGCTCGATCGCCTCGGGGCCCACCGTGCCGGTCAGCGCCACGACCGGCATCTCGGCGAGCCGCCCGCCGGCCTTGCGCATGGCGCCGACGAGGTCGAAGCCGCTGCGGCCGGGCATGTCGAGGTCGCTGACCACGAGGTCGATGCCCGGATTGGAGAGCAGCGCCTTGAGGGCCTCGTCGGCGCTCGCCGCCGCGCTCACGCTGTAGCCCGCCGCCTTGAGCACGGGGGTGAGCATGTCGCGGAAGAAGGCCGAGTCGTCCACGAGCAGGAGCGAGGGCGCCTTGACGGCGGCCTTGCGGGGGCCGCGCGCCCAGTCGTCGTAGGCGAGCGGCAGGAAGTGGGCGATGTTGATGATGTCGGTGGCCCGGCCCCGCAGCACCGCCGAGCCGATGAGGTCGGAGCGGTCGGCGGCGATCTCGATGTCGAGGCGCTCCTCGACGATGTCCACGATCTCGTCCACGACGAGGCCCATCGCCCGGTCGCCGTCGGAGAACACGACGAGCGCTTGGCTGCCCTCGGTGCGCAGCGCGATGGTCGGGTCGGCGGGCACCAGCGGCATCAGGCGGCCGCGGTACTGGATGAGCGGACGCCCACCCAGCCACTCGATCTTGGCCGCGTCGATCTCCTCCAGGCGCGTGACCAGCGAGAGGGGAACGGCCTTGAAGCCGCCTGCACCGCCCTTGAACACCAGCAGCGTCGCCTTGGCATCGCCCGCCTCGACCTCCTCGGCCTCCGATTCGGCGACCGCGCCGGACTGCGCGCTCTGGCCGACGAGCTTGGCCACGCCGTTGGGATCGACGATCAGCACCACGGCGCCGTCGCCGAGGATGGTGTTGCCGGCAAACAGCGGGATGTGGCGGAGCTTCGAGGACATCGGCTTCACGACGATCTCTTCCGTGTGGAAGACCTCGTCCACGAGCACGCCGAAGCGCTGGCGACCGACCTGGGCGACGACGACGAAGCCGGATTCGACGACCTCGCCCTCCTCGACGGTGGCCTGACCGCGCATCAGCCCCTCCAGGGTGACGATGGGCAGGAGGCGCTCCCGCAGGCGCAGCACCGGCGCGCCGTTGATGCGCTCGATGGCGTTGGCGCCTTCCTTGGCGCCCTTGGCATCGACCCGCACCAGTTCGAGCACCGCGATCTGCGGCACCGCGTAGCGCTGGGCGCCGGCCTTGACGATGAGCGCCGAGACGATGGCGAGCGTCAGCGGGATCTTGATGGTGAAGGTGGTGCCGCGGCCGAGTTCGGTCGCGATGTCGACGACGCCGCCGATGGTCTCGATATTGGTCTTGACCACGTCCATGCCGACGCCGCGGCCGGAGACCGAGGTGACAGCCTTGGCGGTCGAGAAGCCGGCGTGGAAGATGAACTTCGCGACCTGCGCGTCGGTCATCTTCTCGATCTCGGCGGCCGGGGCGAGGCCGCGCTCGACCGCCTTCTTGCGGATCGCGGCGAGATCCAGGCCCTTGCCGTCGTCGGCGATCTCGATCGTGATCGTGCCGCCCTCGTGATAGGCCGAGAGGCGGATCGTGCCGCGGGCGGGCTTGCCGGCCTTGACGCGCTCGTTGGTGGACTCGATGCCGTGGTCGGCCGAGTTGCGCACCATGTGGGTGAGCGGGTCCTTGATGACGTCGAGCACCTGACGGTCGAGTTCGGTCTCGGCGCCGGACATCACCAGTTCGATGCCCTTGCCGAGTTCGGCCGAGAGGTCGCGCACGACGCGGGGCAGCTTCTGCCACGCGTTGCCGATCGGCTGCATGCGCGTCTTCATCACGCCTTCCTGCAGCTCGGCGGTGACGTGGGAGAGCCGCTGCAGCGGCACCTTGTAGCCCGAATCCTCGTGGCGGCGGGCGATCTCGAGGAGCTGGTTGCGGGTCAGCACCAGTTCCGAGACCATGGTCATCAGGTGCTCGATGGTGTCGACGTTCACCCGGATCGTCTGCACCTTGGCGATGGGGCCCTCACCACCTTCGGAGGCGGGCGCGGCCGACGATGCGGCGGCGGCACGCGGGGCGGCGGGCTCCGGCGCCTCTTCGGCCGGCATCTCGAAGGCAGGCTCCTCGGCGACCGCCGGGGCGGGCTCGGGCGCGAAGAAATCGTCGGGGCCGGGCGCTTCCATGAAGGCGCGCTCCAGCTCGTCCAGCGAGACCTCGCCGGGCTTCAGCTCGCGCTCGACCGGCGGCGGCAGCACGATCGCGGCGGGCGCGGGGGCAGGGGCCGGGGCGGCGGCGGGCGCGTCGTCGGAGGCCATCTTTTCCAGCGCACCGATCAGGTCGTCGTCGGAGCCCGCGGGCTCGGCGCCGGTGGCTTCGAGATCGCCCAGGATCGCCTTGAGCCGGTCGAGGGTGGCCAGGATCAGGGTCACGGAAGCGCCGCTGACCGGGTAGCCGTCGCGGAAGCGGCCCATCAGGGTCTCGGCGGCATGCGCCAGCGCTTCCAGCCGCGGCAGGCCGAGGAAGCCGCAGGTGCCCTTGATGGTGTGCACCAAGCGGAAGATGTTGCGCAGAATCTGCTGGTTGTTCGGGTCCTGCTCGAAACGGACCAGCTCCGCATCGACCGTGTCCAGATGCTCGGCGCTCTCGACCAGGAACTCGCGAAGCAGATCGTCCATGGCAGGTACTCGTCAAACGCGCACGAAAGGACGTGCGACGAGCACTCTCGCCTCGGAAAGTTAGTGAAGGGTTTCGGGAGAGGCGGAAAGCTCAGATAACCGGTTAGAGATTTCCGCCGAGTCTGGCTTAGGCCAGTTGGGTATCCGACGGCGGGGCGCTGTCGGAGGGGCGGTCGGCCTCGAGGCTCGGGGCCGGGGCGCCGGGCAGGCCGACATTGGCCTCGGTCGGCGTGGCCGTGACGGTCACCTCGTCGCCCTCGATCACGAAGCGCACGTCCATGGCGGCGGCGCGCGCCACGAGGCCGGCATAGAACGGCAGGATGCCGTGGGCATCGACCGTGCCGCCCTCCGGCGTGCCGGCGATCAGCGCCTCGACATGGTTCGGGATGCGGGCGTGGCTGCCCTTGGAGCGGAGCGTGAAGGTCGGCGCGTCGCCCGAGCCCGTCACCTTCACGTCGATGTGGCCGCCCCGCGGGATCGCCGTCGAGGCGATGACGACGAGGTTGAGGAGCAGCTTGACCTTGTTCTTCGGAAACAGCGCCTGCGGCGCGCTCCACGAGAGCTGGGTCTTCTCATCGGCGAACATGGCGCGCGCGACCTTCTCGGCGTCGGCCAGATCGATCGAGGCGCCCGCCGAGCCCGCCGCCCCGAAGGCGATGCGGGCGAACTGGATGCGGGCCGAGGCGGTCTTGGCGCTCTTGCGGATCAGGTCGAGGGCGAATTCGCGCATCGACGGGTCGTTGTCGTCCTCCAGCACCTCCAGCCCGTTCACGATGGCGCCGATCGGGCTGATCACGTCGTGGCAGACGCGCGAGCACAGGAGCGCCGAGAGGTCGAGGCTGTCGAGGGTGAGGCTGGTGCTGGGGCCGCTCATGGCACGCTCCGTTGCCGGATGTCGCGGGCAAGCCGCGAGGTCTGGTCCGATGTCGTCGCCCGATCCGGCGTTGCGACCGACACGGGCATCCGGGCACCGATAGTCATGGAAGGCGGCTTTGGAAAGGCGTAGAGGTCGGAGGGCGGCGCCCGAGGCCAAGCAGGATTCCGTCCATATTTTTCCTAAGTCGTATCGCAAGAGCCTCGCAAGAACGCGGGCGAGGGATCGTTCATGAAGAATCGTTCAGCAACGAGTCAGGCCGGGGCGTGATATTTGCCTCCCCCTCGCATGCTTCTCATCACCTCCGCGCTCGATTCCCCGCCCGCCACCGCTCATGACCCCGCGATGACCGCCCCCGACCCGCTCCCCGCGCTCCCTCCATCCGGCCCCGTGCCGGAGGCCCTGCGCGATCCCGTGGCGCGGCGGCTGGCCGGCATCGCCTGCGAGGCCGGGCGCATCCTGCGGGGCTATCACGGCGGCGATTGCCCGCACGTGGTCAAGCCCGACGGCTCGCCCGCGAGCCTCGCCGACGCCCGCTCGGAGGAGCTGATCGTCGCTGCGCTCCAGGCCGGCTTTCCCGGCATCCCGGTGATCGCCGAGGAGACTTCCTGCACGGCGCCGCCCGCGCCGCTGTTCTTCCTCGTCGATCCCCTCGACGGCACCCGCGACTTCCTGGCCGGCCACGACCAGTACTGCGTCAACATCTGCCTCGTGCAGGGCGACCGTCCGGTCGCCGCCGCGCTCGCCGCGCCGGGCCTCGGCCGGGTCTGGGCCGCGGGCACCACCGCGCAGGAGGCGGCGATCGTCCAGGGCCGCGCGGGCGCCTTCCGGCCGGTCGCGGTGCGCGAGGCGCCCGCGGAAGGCCCCGTCGCCCTGGTGAGCCGCCTGCACGGCGACAGCGCCACCGACGCCTGCCTGGAGCGGCTCGCCGTGGGCGAGCGCCGCGTCACCTCCTCGGCGGTGAAGTTCTGCCTGATCGCCGCGGGCGAGGCCGACGTCTACGTGCGTTGCGCCCCCACCATGGAGTGGGACACGGCGGCGGGCGACCACGTGCTGACCATGGCGGGCGGGCGCGTCGTCGGGCCCGACGGCGGCACCGTCACCTACGGGCATTACGGCCGCTTCTACCGCAACGGCCCCTTCGCCGCCCTCGGCGCGGCCCGCTACCACGACGAGATCGACCTGCCGCAGGAAGCCGCCGTCACCTATTTCGACCGGCGCCGGGCCGGCGAGGCCGTCCCTTCCCCTTAACCCCTCGTTAACTCAAACTTGACTTGATCGGAGCGTCGTTGCGCGTTTCCTCGCCGGACCCGTCCGGCGGGACGCGCCCGCGTCGCGTCCCGGATGCACGGCACCGGGGGTCGGCGACGCCGAGGGAGACCGACCATGCCGCACGAATGCCGTGCCACCCGCCGCGCCGCGCTTCTCGGACTCGCAGCCGGCCTGATCGCCGCCGCCGCGCCCGCGGGCGCCGTCGACGACATGGCCCGTCCCGAATCCTTCCGCGCCGCGGAGATCGTCGAGAACGGCCACCGCTTCTTCGGCAGCGTGTCGCGGGGGCTGGCGCTCACCATCGAGGAGGCGACCCGGCGCTGGGGCGAGCCCAACGGCTACATCCTGGGGCAGGAGGCCTCGGGTGCCATCGTCGGCGGCCTGCGCTACGGCGAGGGCACGCTCTACACCCGCAATGCCGGCCAGCGCCGCATCTACTGGCAGGGGCCGACGCTCGGCTTCGATGTCGGCGGCGACGGGGCGCGGACCATGATGCTGGTCTACAACCTGCCCGCCGTCGCCGGGCTCTACCGCCGCTTCGGCGGGGTGGACGGCTCGGCCTACTTCATCGGCGGCTTCGGCATGACCGCGGTCACCGACGGCGGGGTCGTGGTGGTGCCGATCCGCTCCGGCGTCGGGGCGCGGCTGGGCATCAATGTCGGGTATCTGAAGTTCACGAGTCGCCCCACTTGGAACCCGTTCTGAGGCGAGACGCTTGCTTCGGCAGCAGTAAGCCGGGCAAAAGACCGGCGACCAGACTAGCTGGTCGAAGGCCGCACGAGGGCGCCCCGCGTGATCGAGACCGTGATGATCTTCGGGCTCGGCTTCCTGCTGGCGAGCCTGTGCGCCCTGATCGCCCTGCCGACCATCAACGCCCGCGCGACCCGGCTGGCCCGGCGCCGCATCGAGGCGACGCTGCCCGTCAGCACCGCCGAGGTCGCCGCCGAGCGCGACCATCTGCGGGCCGAGTTCGCGGTGGCGCAGCGCCGGCTGGAGCGCCGGGTCGAGGCCGAGGCCGCCAAGCGCCACGCCGAGATGGCGGCGCTCGGCGCCCGCACCATGGAGGCCGAGACCGCGGTCGCCGCGCGCCTGCGCAGCGAGGCCGAGTTCGCCCGCGCCCAGGAAAAGATCGCCGGCCTCGACAAGGACCTGTCGGTCTCGCGCGAAGAGGGCGAGGCCGGTCTCGCCACCCTGCACGCCCT
This sequence comes from Methylorubrum subtropicum, assembly GCF_038442325.1. NCBI lineage: Bacteria > Pseudomonadati > Pseudomonadota > Alphaproteobacteria > Hyphomicrobiales > Methylobacteriaceae > Methylorubrum > Methylorubrum subtropicum. Next base: position 241,169 of record NZ_JBBXMW010000005.1, read on the forward strand.
GGAGGAGGCCCACCGCGCCGTCCTCGACAGCCTCAAGCACACCCGCCGGATGCTCGACCCGCAGGCCGTCGCCGCCTCGGCGGAGGCCGCGGCTTTGCGCGCGGAACTGGAGGCGGCCCGCACCGCGCTCGCCGCCCGCGGCACCGACGACACCGCCGAACTGCGCCGCCGCATCGGCGAGGTCGCCGAAGCGCTCGCCCGCCGCGACCGCCTGCCGAACGTCGGCGCCTTCCCGGCCTCGGCCATGGCGGAGCGCTAACGAGCCGAACCGTGCGCCGCAACACCTGCCTGCGACGGTGGCACCCCCGTCCGAACCCGATGCCTTGCGGGCCAGTTTCCGAATCCGTAACAGGAAAAACCATCTCGCGATGGTCGCGTGTCCGCCTTGTTTCGGACAAGCGGCAGGCTCATCGCGCCCGGCATCCCTCCTTGAACCGCGATCGAGCGAACATCATGGCCCTGAAGCTGACGTCTCTCGCCCTCGTGCTGTCGGGCGCCGCCGCCCTCCTGATCGCGCCGGCGCAGGCGCAGCAGACGAAGCGCGGCAACGAGACCCTGAAGAAGTACTGCACCGGCGACTACCTGAGCTATTGCGGCAACCTCGACCCGGACGATCCGGCCACCGACCAGTGCTTCAAGACCAACTGGACCAAGCTCTCCGAAAACTGCCGCCGCGCCATCGACGCCTACACCCCGCCGAAGGATGCGAATTCGCGCAAGAAGGGGTGAGGCGCGGAGGCGCTCGCTCATTACTCTCCCCCCGTCATTCCGGGGCGCGAAGCGAACCCGGAATCCACCCGTGATGCGGGATGCCCGGCCGAAGTCGAACCGTCGCGGCCAGTCGTAGTTTCCGGGTTCCGCTGCGCGGCCCCGGAATGACGGCGGAGGGGTGGAAAGCGAGCAGCACGCCCCCATCACCACGAACTCCGCGCCCCCTGTGGCCGCGACAGGCTCGCGCGGCGGGCCGCCAACGGCTAAGCTGGCGCCGGACCCCTCGCCAGACTCTTGGCCGGAAACGCCGATGCCCTCCCGCCTGCCCGCCCTGATCGCGATCGGCCTCGTCGCGCTCGCCTGCACCGCCTGCGGACGCCGCGGCGGGTTGCAGCCGCCGGGCACCGCCTCGGTCGAGACCGCACCCGTCGTCGCCCGGCCGGGCGTGCCCGCCTCACCCCGCGGCCTGCCGACCACCGCCGTCGGCGTCGGCGACCGGGTTGCCGCGCCCGATCCCGACGCGGTCCAGGCCGGCGACGAGTTGAGCCCCGCGGCGATCCCGCCCGGCGGCGACGGCGTGCCGGTCACGACCAACCGCGGCGGCAAGCGCGGCTACCGGATCCCGAAGGAGCCGTTCATCCTCGACGCGATCCTGTAAGCATTCGCTTCCGGGCGGCGCCTCCGGGGGCTAAAGACGCGGACGACGCGCCGAGCGCCCCTTTGAGCCTGCCATGCATCATTTCCAATACCGCGACGGGCGCCTCCACGCGGAGGACGTCGACCTGACCGCGCTGGCAGGAGAGGTCGGCACGCCGTTCTACTGCTACAGCACCGCCACGCTGGAGCGGCATTACCGCGTCTTCGCCGAGGCGTTCGCCGGCGACGACGCGCTGGTGTGCTTCGCCATGAAGGCGAACTCGAACCAGGCGGTGCTGACGACGCTGGCCCGCCGGGGCGCCGGCATGGACATCGTCTCCGAGGGCGAACTGCGCCGCGCGCTCGCAGCCGGCGTGCCGGGCAGCCGCATCGTCTTCTCCGGCGTCGGCAAGACGCAGGACGAGATGGCCGCCGCTCTGGAGGCCGGCATCCTCTGCTTCAACGTCGAGAGCGAGCCGGAACTGGCGGCGCTCTCCGAGGTCGCCGCCTCGCGGGGCGAGCGCGCCCCGGTCTCGATCCGGGTGAACCCGGACGTGGACGCGCTGACGCATGCCAAGATCTCGACCGGCAAGTCCGAGAACAAGTTCGGCATCCCGATCACCCGCGCCCGCGAGGTCTATGCCCGCGCAGCAGCGATGCCGGGGCTCGATCTCGTCGGCGTCGACACGCATATCGGCAGCCAGATCACCGATCTCGCCCCGTTCGAGAGCGCCGCCCGCCGGCTCTGCGAACTCGCCGCCGCGCTCCTCGCCGATGGGCACAAGCTCCACCACGTCGATTTCGGCGGCGGGCTCGGCATCCCCTACCGCGACGACAACGCGCCCCCGCCGGACCCGGCGGCGTTCGCCGCGATCCTGCGCCCGCATTTCCGCCCCTTGGGTCTGCGCCCGGTCTTCGAGATCGGCCGGATGATCGCGGGCAATGCCGGCATCCTCGTCACCCGCGTGGTCTACGTGAAGCCGACCGAGGCCAAGACCTTCGTCATCGTCGACGCCGCGATGAACGACCTGATCCGCCCGACCCTCTACGAGGCCTTTCACGCGCTCCGCCCCGTCGTCGAGCCCACGCCGGATGCCCCGCGCATCACCGCGGACGTGGTCGGCCCGGTCTGCGAGACCGGCGACTATCTCGCGCTCGCCCGCGAGATGCCCGCGGTCGCGGCCGGCGACCTGATCGCGGTGATGAGCGCGGGCGCCTACGGCGCCGTCCAGGCCGGCACCTACAACAGCCGCCGCCTCGTGCCGGAGGTGCTGGTGACCGGGGACCGCGCCGCGGTGGTGCGCCCGCGGCCGAGTTATGACGAGCTGATCCGGCTCGACAAAGTGCCGGAGTGGCTCGCCTGAAAAACCCTCCCCCCTCCGCGGGGGAGGGTGCCTGCGGAGCAGGCGGGAGAGGGGCAGCGCGACGGTGCCGCTCGGCCGCCCTCGACCAGCCATCTCCGGAAGCCGGGCTCCCCTCTCCCGACCCCCTTCGGGGGCCACCCTCCCCCGCGGAGGGGGGAGGGGAGTCGCGGCAGCGTCGGCGCTAAGCGCGGCTGGGCGGATTTGACCCGATGGTGCCGGGCCGGCACCATGCTAGCTTCCGACTGGATGTGCGGGAGCCGCGACCGATCACGATGAGCGAGGCGCAACGGACGAGCCCTGAGGCCGGGCCGCAGCCCGGCGACGCGCGGCGGCGCCTCGACCGGCTCGTGGCGGGCGCGCGGGCCGCGGGGCTGTGGGAGCGGGTCTGGCCGGTGCTGTGGCGCCCGCTCGGCGTCGCCTTGCTGTTCCTCACCGCCTCCTGGCTCGGCCTGTGGCTCGACCTGCCGCCGTTGTGGCGCATGGTGGGCTTGAGCCTGTTCACCTTGCTGGCGCTGGCCGCCCTCGTCCCCGTCCTGCGCGTCGCCCGGCCGAGCCGGCGCGAGGCGCTGACCCGGATCGACCGCGAGGCCGCCCGCGAGACCGGGCTCGCCCACGATCCGGCCTCTACCATCGAGGACACGCTCGCCGTCGGCGGGGCCGATCCGGCGACCCGCGCGCTGTGGGCGCTGCACCAGAAGCGGGCGGCCGCGACCGTCGCCCGGCTGCGGGTCGGGCGACCGCGGCCGGACATGCCGCGCCACGATCCCCGCGCGCTGCGGGCCGGCGCGCTGGTCGCCGCGCTCGCCGCCCTGTTCGTCGCCGGTCCCGAATGGCGCGGGCGCGTCGCCGCCGCCTTCGACTGGCGCGAGCCCCCGGCTGCGGCCCCGAGCTTCCGCGTGGACGGCTGGATCGATCCGCCGATCTACACCCGCGTGCCGCCGCTGATCGTCACCATGGCCGGCGGCAAGGACGCGGTGCAGCGTCTGCGCGCGCCGGTGAACTCGACCCTGATCGTGCGCATCGCCGGCCAGGGCGAGGCGGCGCTGACGCCGAACGCCGCCCTGGTGCCGGTGGCCAAGGACGAGGCCGGAGACCGCAAGCCGGCCCCGCGCCCTGTCCTGGCGCAAGGTGCTTCCTCTGGGGCGGATGCCCGCGCGTCGCTGCGCGAGGAGCGGTTCCGCCTCGTCGGCGGCACGGCCGAACTCGGCATCTCGGCCTCCGGCTCGGAGCCGCAGCGCCTCGTGATCGAGACCATCCCCGACCTGCCGCCCGAGGTGCAGCAGATCGGCACGCTGGAGGTGAACGGGCGCGGCACCTTCTCGCTGACCTACCGGGCCAAGGACGATTACGGCATCGCCTCGGCCGAAGGGCTGGTCGAGCCGCTGAAGCCTGGCCGCTCGCTGGTGCCGGTGCCCAAGCTCGCCCTGGCCCTGCCCGCCGACGCCACGGGCGAGCACGACACCAAGTCGCTGGTCGATCTCACCGACAATCCCTGGTCCGGCGCCCGCGTGCGGCTGACGCTCGTCGTGCGCGACGAGGCCGGGCAGGAGGGCCGCACGCAAGCGGCCGAGACGACGCTGCCGGCCCGTCCCTTCACCAAGGCGCTGGCCCGGTCTCTGGTGGAAGAGCGCCGCCGCCTCGTCACCGCGCCGGACGACGAGCGCAGGCGCGTCCAGACCGCGCTCGACGCGCTGCTGATCGCCCCGGAAAAGTTCACGCCGGAGCCGTCGATCTTCCTCGGGCTCACCACCGCGTCGAACCGCCTGCGGGCGGCGAAGTCCGACGACGACCTGATCGGTGTCGCCGACCTCCTGTGGGAGATGGCCCTCAAGATCGAGGACGGCGACCTGTCGGATGCCGAGAAGGCGCTGCGCGCGGCGCAGGACCGGCTGAAGGAGGCGATCGAGCGCGGCGCCCCCGACGAGGAGATCAAGAAGCTCACCGAGGATCTGAAGTCGGCGCTCGACAAGTTCATGAAGGAGTTCGCCGAGCGCCAGCGGCAGAATCCGCGAGAGCGCCAGCAGCAATCCGAGCGCCAGCAGCAGCAGAAGGGCGCCAAGACCGTCACCCCCGACGATCTGGAAAAGATGCTGAAGGACATGCAGGACGCGATGCAGCGCGGCGACACCGCGGAAGCCCAGCGCCTGCTCGAACAGCTGCGCAACACGCTGGAAAACCTTCAGAGCGCCGAGAACCAGGGGCAGCGGCCCGGCGAGGGCCAAGCCGAGATGAACCGGCAGCTCGACGAGCTCGACCAGATGTCGCGCGACCAGCAGGAGCTGCGCGACGAGACCTACAAGGACGGTCAGCAGGGCGAGCAGCAGCGCCCCCGCCCCGGCCAGCGCCCGCGGCAGGGCCAGCAACAGCAGCAGGGCGGCCAGCCCCAGGGTCAGCAAGGCCAGCAGCAGCAGGGCCAGAACCAGCAAGGCGAGCAGGGGCAGCAGGGCCAGGGTCAGAAGGGGCAGAAGGGCCAGAGCCCCGGCCAGCGCCAGCAGGGCCTGCGCGAGCAGCTCCAGGACCTCAAGGAGCGGATGAAGCAGCAGGGCCTTCAGGGCGAGCAGGGGCTGGCCGACGCCGAGGACGCCATGAAGGAGGCCGAGGACGCGCTGGGTCAAGGCCGCAACGGCGACGCGGTGGACGCGCAGGGCCGAGCGCTCGACGGGCTGAAGCGCGGCGCCGAGGGCATGCAGAAGCAGATGCAGCAGATGGCCGAGGGCGAAGGCCAGGGGGAAGGCGAGGGCCAGCAGCAGGCCCAGCAGGGCCGCCCCGGCGGCGGCGACGACGACCCCCTCGGCCGCCCGACCCGCGGGCGCGACACCTCCGACGGCCGGGTGCGGGTGCCGGGCGCCGACGAATCGGCGGTGCAGCGCGCCCGCCGGATCATGGAGGAGCTGCGGCGCAAGCTCGGCGACCCCTCGCGTCCGCAGGAGGAACTCGACTATTTCGAGCGCCTGCTGCGCCGGAACTGACCGGCGGGCGCGATCATCACTCCGGGCCCGCACGGTGCGCGCGGGCTCCTATCGGAACGAACAATGTCCTCGAACCAACTCGTTCTCCTCGCCTGCCTCGCGGTGGCCGCCGTCCTCCTGTTCGGCCTCGTCAACATGATGCGCGGCGGCAGCGCCAACCTCTCGCAGAAGCTCATGCGCCTGCGCGTGCTGCTGCAATTCGTGGCCATCGTCGTGATCATGGGCGTGGTGTGGTGGCGCTCCGCCTGAGCGCATTCCGACGAAGTGGATGCCGGTTCGTCGAAAGAATGCGCGGCACAGCAAAACCGTGACGACGCGTCCTGCGCGAGGCCATGGGCGGACGCACCGCCGCACGGGAAAGTGTGGCACCCACGCCCCACCGCCCCGGCAAAAGCGTGACCGGTGGATGAATCCGCGGGATGGCTCCGGGGCCGCGTGGTATTCCAGGGCGGTTCACACGGATGCACCGCCGATGACCTCATCTCTCGCTCGGACGACGGCCCTGATCGTGGCCGGCGCGCTGGCCGCCTCCGCCGCGCACGCGGCCGACCTCGGCGTCCGGGCCCCCGCGCCGATGCCCTACGTCGCTCCGGTCCAGCCCTACAGCTTCGTCTCCGAGATCCGCATCGGCGGCTCGGTGCAGGATCCGGGCAGCGCCGAGGGCAAGGCGCCGGGCTTCAGCACCGCCAACGTCAACGGCGAAATCCTGTTCGCCAAGCCGGTCGTCAGCCTCGATCCGTTCTGGCAGGCCTTCGTGCCGCGCCCGACGGTGGGCGGCAGCTACAACACCGGCGGGCGCACCAGCTACGCCTATCTCGGCGGCACGTGGTCGATCGACCTGTTCCCCGAGACGTTCGGCCGCCGCGTCTTCCTCGAAGGCTTCTTCGGCGGCGCCGCCCACAACGGCTATACCGGCCCGAAATCCGGCACGCCCTACGGCTTCAACTCGCTGGGCTGCTCGCCGCTCTTCCGCGAGGCCGCCGCGCTCGGCTTCCGCATCACCCCGCAATGGAGCGTGATGGCCACCGTCGAGCATATGTCGAACGCCGGCCTCTGCGGCGAGAACCGCGGTTTGACGAATTTCGGCGGGAAGATCGGTTATACGTTCTGATCTCTTAAGCGGTCGCAGAACCGGCCGCCTCTCCTCCCCCTTGCGGGGAGGAGGTAGGAGGTGGGGGTCGGGCAGAAGGCACCGGGGCGCTCGATCCTGAACCACCCCCACCCCTGACCCCTCCCCGCAAGGGGGAGGGGAAGCGCTCAACCCGCTTACGGCTTCTTCGGCTCGCCCGCCGCCGGGGTCTCAGGCACCGCGCCGGTGCGCTCGACCTTGGCCGCCTCACGCAGCTTGATGATCGTGTCCTGCTGCGCCTTGCGGGTCAGGTACTGGTCGATCTGCTCCTTCATCTCGTCGAAGCTCGGCACCGGCTTGGTGCGCTTCTCCTCGACGCGCAGCACGTGCCAGCCGAACTGCGTCTTGACCGGATCGGACACCTGACCGGGCGCGAGCTTGAACGCCGCGTCGGCGAACGGCTTCACCATCCGGTCCTTGGTGAAGAAGCCGAGATCGCCGCCCTCGGTCTTGGAGCCGGGGTCCTTGGAGACCTCCGCCGCGATCTTGGCGAAATCCTCGCCGCCCTTCACGCGGGCGGCGATCTTCTTCGCCTCGTCCTCGTTCTCGACCAGGATGTGGCGGGCCCGCACCTCCTCCTCGGGCTTCATCGACTTCACGGTCTGGTCGTACAGCCCCTTGGCGGCTTCCGGCGTGACCGACTTCTTGGTCTCGCGCTCGAGGTAATCGTCGAGGAGCAGCTTGTCGCGGAAGTAGGCGAGCTTGCGCTTGAACTCCGGCGAGTCGCCGACCTTGGCGGCCTCGGCGGCCTGCGCGCCGACCTTGAGATCGACCATGTAATCCACGAGCAGGTTCTGCTTGGCCGCCTCGTCCACGCCCGGCAGCGACAGGGCCGGGTCCTCGGCGGCGAGCGCGAGGTCGGCGCCGGTGATCGGCTGGCCGTTCACCTTGGCGACCACCGTGTCGGGGCCGGGGGCAGGGGACGCGGACGGAGCGGCGGCCGGAGCCGGTGACGATCCGGGGGCCGAGCCTTGCGCGAGCGCCAGCGACGGCAGCGCCAGGATCAGGGCGGCGGCGCTGGCGCGCCGGAGAAGGGTCGGGATCGTCATCTTGAAGAGGCTCGTCCTCGGGCGAGGCCGCCGCGGGCCGGCATTGCTTGAGGCCGGTCTTCGCGGAGGGCGCGGATATTTCCAGACGCGGCGGCTGCCGCGGCGCGCCAGAGGTGGAACCTCCGCGGATCAAAGGCAAGCGTGGCCGGACACCCGCGCGCGGTCTCGTGACTTCGAACTGCGCCGTTCGGGGGTCCGGCGAAGACTCTTCGGCCTCGCCGCATCAATGACCGATGCGCTTGCCGATGCGCCTGGATGCAGGACGCCCTATTTGTCTCTATAAGCCCGCCCAACGCGAGGCCGGCGGCGTTCCCGACCGAATGCCGCCGCGCGACTTTTTCCAGGACCGCAGGTTCACGATGCTCGGTGCCCTCAAGAAGATTTTCGGCTCGTCCAACGACCGTCGAGTGAAGGGATTTCGCCCGCGCGTCGCCGCGATCAACGCCCTGGAGCCCGAACTCGCCGCGCTGTCCGACGAGCAGTTGCGCGCCCGCACGCAGGCCTTCCGCGACCAGCTCGCCGCCGGCACGCGCCTCGACGACCTGCTGGTGCCGGCCTTCGCCACGGTGCGCGAGGCGGCCAAGCGCGTGCTCGGCCAGCGCCACTTCGACGTCCAGATGATCGGCGGCATGGTGATGCACGAATCCGGCATCGCGGAGATGAAGACCGGCGAGGGCAAGACGCTGGTGGCCACGCTGCCGGTCTACCTCAACGCGCTGGAGGGCAAGGGCGTCCACGTCGTCACCGTCAACGACTACCTCGCCTCGCGCGACGCCGAGTGGATGGGCCGGGTCTACCGCTTCCTCGGCCTGTCGGTCGGCATCATCGTCCACGGGCTGGACGACACGCAGCGCAAGGAATCCTATGCCTGCGACATCACTTACGGCACCAACAACGAGTTCGGCTTCGACTACCTTCGCGACAACATGAAGTACGAGCTGTCGCAGATGGCGCAGCGCGGGCACCACTTCGCCATCGTCGACGAGGTCGATTCGATCCTGATCGACGAGGCGCGCACGCCGCTGATCATCTCCGGCCCGGTGGACGACCGCTCGGAACTCTACGTCGCGGTCGATGCGATCATGCCGCGGCTGGTGCCGGAGCATTACGACCTCGACGAGAAGCAGCGTCAGGTCTCGCTGACGGAAGCCGGCAACGAGTTCATCGAGGAGGCCCTGCGCGAGGCCGGCGTCCTCAAGGAGGGCGACCTCTACGACGCCCACAACGTCACGCTGGTCCACCACGTGAACCAGGCGCTTCGCGCCCACACCCTGTTCACCCTCGACAAGGACTACATCGTCAAGAACGACGAGGTGGTGATCATCGACGAGTTCACCGGCCGCATGATGCAGGGCCGGCGCTACTCGGAAGGTCTGCATCAGGCGCTGGAGGCCAAGGAGCGGGTGACGATCCAGCCCGAGAACCAGACGCTCGCCTCGATCACCTTCCAGAACTACTTCCGCCTCTACAAGAAGCTCGCCGGCATGACCGGCACGGCCGCGACCGAAGCGGACGAGTTCGCCGAGATCTACAAGCTCGACGTGGTCGAGATCCCGACCAACAAGGAGATCGAGCGCGTCGACGAGGACGATGAGGTCTACCGCACCGTCGAGGAGAAGTTCGAGGCGATCATCAAGGAGATCGACAAGGCGCACCAGCGGCTCCAGCCGATCCTGGTCGGCACCGGCTCGATCGAGAAGTCCGAGGTGCTGGCCGACATGCTGCGCCAGCACGGCTACAAGGCGCTCGACTATTCCGACCCGAACGCGCTGACCGACGTCTACGCCGCCGCCCGCGAGGGCCGGGTGACCAAGCGCTTCGCCGTGCTCAACGCCCGCTTCCACGAGCAGGAGGCCTACATCGTGGCCGAGGCCGGCGTGCCGGGCGCGATCACCATCGCGACCAACATGGCCGGCCGCGGCACCGACATCAAACTCGGCGGCAACCTCGAAATGCGCATCGAGAAGGAACTCGGTGGGCTCGCCGAGGGGCCGGAGCGCGAGGCGGCGATCGAGGCGCTGAAGGCCGAGATCGCGCAGAACCGCGACAAGGTGCTGGCGTCCGGCGAGCCGGCCGATCCGGAGGCCGGCCGCAAGAAGGCGCTGCCCGGCGGCCTCTACATCATCGGCACCGAGCGCCACGAATCGCGGCGCATCGACAACCAGTTGCGCGGTCGCTCCGGCCGCCAGGGCGATCCCGGCCGCTCGAAGTTCTACCTGTCCCTCAAGGACGACCTGATGCGCATCTTCGGGTCCGACCGGATGGACGGGATGCTGACCCGGCTCGGCCTTGAGCAGGGCGAGGCGATCATCCACCCCTGGATCAACAAGGCGATCGAGAAGGCGCAGCAGAAGGTCGAGGCGCGCAACTTCGACATGCGCAAGAACGTGCTCAAGTACGACAACGTCATGAACGACCAGCGCAAGGTCGTGTTCGAGCAGCGCCGCGACCTGATGGGCCAGGACAGCGTGCGCGAGACCGTGGACGAGATGCGCCACGGCGTGATCGACGACGTGGTGGCCACCCACATCCCCGAGAACGCCTATGCCGAGCAGTGGGACGTGGCCGGCCTGAAGGCGCGCACCCTCGACCTGCTCAACCTCGACTTGGCCGTCGAGGAATGGGCCCAGGAGGAGGGCATCGCCGACGAGGAGATCCGCGAGCGCCTGAAGAAGGCGTCCGACGCCGCCTACGAGGAGCGCGTCGAGAAGAACACGCCGGACGTGATGGCCTATATCGAGAAGCAGGTGGTGCTGCAGACCCTCGACCACCTGTGGCGCGAGCACCTCGTGACGCTGGACCACCTGCGCCAAGTCATCGGCTGGCGCGGCTTCGCCCAGCGCGACCCGCTCAACGAGTACAAGTCGGAAGCCTTCGAACTCTTCAACGGCCTCGTCACGGCGCTCCGCGAGCAGGTGACGGCGCAGCTCGCCCGCGTCGAGATCCTGTATCAGGAGCCGGAAGGGCAGCCCGGCGCGTCGTTCGAGCAGGCGGGCTTCGGTGGCGGGCAGTTGCCGCCGATGTTCGAGGAGCACCGCGACCCCGTCACCGGCCGCAACGAGATGGCCTATGACGGCACCGGCAGCGACGGCGGGGCGGGCCCCGCCTACGGCTACGCCGCGCGCGACCTCTCGTCCGACGCCGCCGTGCTGGAGCGCGACCCCACCGACGCCTCGACTTGGGGCAAGGTCGGCCGCAACGAGTCCTGCCCTTGCGGCTCGGGCAAGAAGTACAAGCACTGCCACGGCCGCTTCGCCGAAGCCGGCGAGGCCTGAGCCGACCATGACGGGCGGGGCGGTCGTCTACGCGCTGGAGCCCGGTCTCGGCGCGGAGGAGTTCCAGGAGGTGCTCGTCGCCTCCGGCCTCGCCCCGCGCCGCCCGGTCGAATACCTCGAACGGCTGGGTCGGATGCTGGCCGGCTCCGACCTGATCGTCACCGCCCGCCGCGACGGGCGCCTCGTGGGTGTCGCCCGCACGCTCACGGATTTTTCGTTCTGCGCCTACCTCTCGGACCTCGCGGTGGCCCGCGACGCTCAGGGCCTCGGCATCGGCCAGCGTCTGATCGAGGAGACGCGCCGGGCGGCGGGGCCGGAGGCGAGCGTGCTGCTCACCGCGGCGCCGGGGGTCGAGGCGTACTACGAAAAGATCGGCATGCCGCGGGTGGCCCATGCCTTCCGGTATGACCGGGCGGTGTGAGATGGGTTTCTGAATTGAGCGTACGAACGCCGCGCATCCCCTCTCCCCGCACGCGGGGAGAGGGCTTCATGTCCCCTCGTCGGGGCATGAAGCGAGGCGGCAGCCGAAGGTGAGGGGGCCTCGACGGAAGAGGATTCTCCGGCTCCGCCCCCTCACCCCCGCTACCGCTCGTCGCGACGACGACAGGGTCGTCGCGACCCTCTCCCCGCGTGCGGGGAGAGGGGGAAGCAGCCGAAGCCGCGCGGGTAAAGCGGAAGCCGACGCGGAGCGCAGTGCCATGAACCGCCAGCCCTCATGACCGGACCATCCGCCGAACCCTCGCCCCCCTTCATCCACACCCTGCCCCTCACCCTCACCGGCCGGGGCGAGCCCCTGCACGCGAGCCTCGCACTGGCCGCCGCCCCGCTCGACTGGCTCGACGCAAACCACAAAAGATTCCTGCATCCCGACGAGGCCGCGCTCGTCACCGACCGGCTGCATGCGCGCCGTCGCCACGGGCTGCTGGTCGGGCGCTATGCGGCGAAGCACGCGCTGGCCGGGCTCCATCCCGGGATCGACCCGCGCGCGTTGGCCGTCCGGCCCGGCGTGCTGGAGCAGCCGGTGGTGTTCGGCGAGGGGGTGCGCAATCTCGGCATCAGCCTGTCCCATGCCGGGCCGGTGGCGCTGGCGGTGGCGTTTCCCGAAGGCTGCCCGATGGGGATCGACGTGGAGCGGGTGCGCGCGGACGCCGTGCCGCTGCTGGTCAGCCAGAGCCCAGAGGCCGAGCGGCGTCTCGCCGCCTGTCTCGACGGGCCGGAGGCGGAGCGGCAGATGCGGCTGTGGTGCCTGAAGGAGGCGCTGTCGAAGGCCCTGCGCTGCGGCCTCACCGTGCCGCTGGAGTTGCTGGCGGTGGCGAGTATCAAGCCCGATCCGGCCGGGCTGTCGGCCGAGTTCGCCAACTTCGCGCAGTACCGGGGCCTGAGCGTCGTCGGCGGCGATCTCGCCGCCGCGCTGGTGCTGCCCAAGACCGTCGGGCTCGAACCGGCGGATTGGGCGGCGTGGCGGGCAGCGCTCGCCACGGCGGCCGCGCTCGAGGCGCGGCCGTAACAAGAAAATCAGTCGCGGCGGCTCGGGAGGCTGTGGCTGAGGAAGAAGTCGAGCATCGCCCGCGAGGCGTCCGGGCCGTGCGGGTCGGTGTAGCTGCCCGCCGGGCTGCCGCCGGCCCAGGCGTGGCCGGCCCCCTGGATCGACCACGCCTCGACCTGCACCCGGCCGGCCTCGTCGGCGTAGCGGGTGCGGTGGTAGGAATGGCCGGCGCTGCTGCCGCGCTCGGTCTTCGGCGTCAGGCTGCCGATGCCGGCCTGGGCCAGGATCGCGTCGGCGTTGCGCGGGCTCACCGTGCCATCGCCCTCGCCGTGGATCACGATGGTGGGCACCCGCAGGCCTTGCGTGACCGAGCCGGCGCCGAAGCCCGACGCGCCGCCGGGCGCCTCGGAGCCCGGCGCGCCGACCCGCATCGCCGAGAGCGCGGAGGGCAGGTCGCGGGCGCAGCCCGCCGCGAGGCCCGAATGCACGCCGACCGCGGCGAACAGGTCGGGGTAGGCGCGGGCGATGTTGGCCGCCGCAGCACCCCCCGCCGAGAGCCCGGCGATGTAGATGCGGGTGCGGTCGATCGGGTGCTCGGTGGCGAGCGCCCGGGCAAGCCCCGCAATGATGCCGGTCTCGCCCATCTCGCGGCCCTGCTCGGACGGCTCGAACCAGTTCCAGCAGCGCTGGGCGTTGGCCCGGCCCGACTGGCGCGGATAGGCGACGAAGAAGCCCTGCTCCTCGCCGAGTTCGTTCATGCGGGTGCCGGCAGCGAAGTCGTCGGGCGATTGCGAGCAGCCGTGCAGCATGATCACGAGCGGGCGCAGGCCCGGTCGCGGGCTCGGGACGAACAGCTTGTAGTCCCGCGCGCCCGCCGCGTTGGAGAAGCTGCGCTCGACGAACTGGCCGCCGCCCTCGGAGGGACGGTGCTCCGGCTCGTGCGCCTCGCCGCCGAAACCCTTCAGGCCGGGGGCGAGGTTGCGCAGGTTGCGCATCACCTGGTCGAGGCCCTCACGCAGCCGCTCGGGCATCACGGCCTCGTGGGTGTCGGCACCGGTCGGGCCTTCGAGCCGGGGCGCGTTCGGGGCGGCGGGCGCGGGGCCCGCGGGGGCCATGCCGGCGGCACCGAGGCTGCGCTGTATCAGCGCGGTGGCTTCCGTCAGGCGTCCGGCGCGGGTCAGCCGGGTCGCCTCGGCCATGTCGGCCATCAGGGTGGAGGAATGATCGGTCATGGCAGTCTCGCTTTCCGGGTCGGCGACGGGCGCGCGCACGCGCCGGGGGTCACGAGGGGTTGAGGGGGAGATTCAGCGCAGGCGATCGGCGAGCGCCCGCTTGACGGCCGGACTCGCCTGGAGGCTTCCGAGCACTTCGAGGGAACTGATCGTGGCCCGCGCGAGGTCGGGGCAGACGTCGGCGGCGATCACCGCGAGGCCGAGCACGCGGATGTCGAGGGTGGTGCCGGCGGCCCGCGCCTCTTCCAGCTCGGCCCGGCCGTAATGCCGCAGGCCCATCTCGACCGCCTTGCGGGCGACCGACTGGCGGGTGATGTCGGCATGGCGCTCGATCTGGTTGCGCACCGCCGTGCGGATGAAGTCGCTGCGGTTGGCGTAGGCGCCCTCGGACACGAGCAGATCGACATGGCCGAGATCGACGTAGCCGAGATTGACCGTGATCTTCTCGCTGTCGGCCGGTCGCGTCGCGATCCGGATCGGTGCCGCCTGTCCCACGTCCCCGAGTGCTTCCATCATCCCGCCCATCCCGGCGCCATCCACAGGGATGGTATGGGGATGTTTATACTGCGCCGCAAGATGATATTTTTTGCAGCGCAACAAACCGGAATGAACGATCAGGCCGTCTCGGGCTCCCCGAGGTAGTCGCGCCAGACCGCGTTGGTTCCCAACCCCGCGATGAAGGCGGCATGCCGCGCGCGCTCGGCCTCCGACAGACGCGAGCGCATCGGCCGCGGGCCGACCGGACCGGAATCGACGGTCGCCAGCAGCGCGGTCGCCTCCGCCGGTTCGGCGACGCTGAGGCCCAGACTCGTCTGCTTGCCGCCGAGCAGCTCGACATAGACTTCCGCCAGGATCTGCGCGTCGAGCAGCGCCCCGTGCTTGACCCGGCGCGTGGTGTCGATGCCGTAGCGGTTGCACAGGGCATCGAGGTTGTTGGCCGCGCCCGGATGCTTGCGCCGCGCCATCAGGAGGGTGTCGACCACCTCCTCCAGCACGATCGCCTTCGGGGCGGCGGGGCCGAGGCGCCCGAACTCCATGTTGAGGAAGCCGACGTCGAACGGCGCGTTGTGGATCACCAGCCGGGCATCGCCGCAGAAGCGCACGAACTCATCGACGATGTCGGCGAAGACCGGCTTGTCGGCGAGCATCGCGTCCGAGATGCCGTGGACCGCGAACGCCCCCTCGGACACCGCCCGCTGCGGGTTGACGAGCCGGTGGAAGGTCTCGCCGGTCTGGACGTGATTGATCAGCTTAACGCAGCCGATCTCGATAAGCCGGTCTCCGCCCTTGGCGTCGGTGCCGGTGGTCTCGGTGTCGAGGACGATCTCGATCAGCATTTTTTTCGCACTCGGCAGCGGCAGGCTTCTCGCCTGAACCTCCTACCGCAGGGCGAAGGATCGGTTAACCGGCCACGCGCAGGAGCACAGGCCCGAGCCTCCCCCGCCTTCCTGGCTGTCGCCGACGAGGCAGGCTAGACGCGGGGGATGGAGAACGATCCGATCACCCTCGCCATCGCCAAAGCCGACGACCTGCCGACCTTCAAGAGAGAGCTCCAAGAGGCCTTTGCGGTCGCCGTCGTCGAGGAATTCGGATCGCTGCCGGACGGCCCGATCCCATCCGACGAGGATCTCGACGGTTCGATGGCCGGGCCCGACGTCGTGGTCTTGCGCATCCTGCACGAAGGCCGGACGGTCGGAGGCACCGTCCTCACGATCGACCGCGAGACGCACCACAACTCCCTCGATCTCTTCTTCCTGTCGCCCGCTGAGCATGGCCGCGGCCTCGGGCACAAGGCTTGGTGCGCCATCGAGCGGCGCTATCCCGAGACGCGCGTCTGGCACACGCACACGCCGTATTTCGAGAAGCGGAACATCCACTTCTACGTCAACAAGTGCGGCTTCAAGATCGTCGCATTCTTCAACGCGCACCATCCGGACCCGCATCGGCCCGGCCCCGAAGACTTTCCGGGCGGCGACGAAGGGTTCCGTTTCGAGAAGATCATGGGCGGTAGCGAGGCCGGATCAGGGTCGGTCGGATAAGGCCTGCGCCATCTCGGCCATCAGCGGCCGCGCCGCGACATCGGCCTGAACGCAGGCCCGCTCCAAGTCCCGCAACCGGGCGATCCCTTCCGGCTCGCTCGCACAGCGATCCAGAAGTTCGCCGAGCAGCAGGCCGAAGGCGCGGGTCTCGATGCGCTGCCACGCCGCGCCCTGCGGGCCGGGCGGCAGCCGCGAGGCGGCGCCGAAATCGCTCAGCACCGCGGCGCCCGCATCGCCGTCCCACAGCGTGTTGTGGGCGTAGAGGTCGCCGTGCAGGAGGCCGCGGGCGTGGAGATGGGCGGCGCCCGCCGCCACGTCGCGGGCGATGCGCAGGGCCACCGCGGGGCCCAGGCGGAGGGCCGGATCGTAGATGTCGCGGCTGCAACTCTCCAGGCTCGGCGGGCCGGCGAGCACGCGCCAGTCCGACGGCAGCAGCGGCATCAGCAGCCCCTGCGCGCCGTCGGGATGATCGACGACCTGCCCCAGGGCTCCGGTCAGGTTCGGATGGCGGCCGGCGGCGAGGCAGGCGGCCATCTCGCGCTCGGGCAGGCCGTCGCTCGTCATCGTGCCCTTGAACAGCTTGAGGGCGACGGCTTGAGCCGGGCCGGTCGGCGGATGCCAGAGTGCGGACACGATGCGGCCGGAGGCGCCTTCGCCGAGCAGGGCGCCGGGCTCCAGCTGCTCCCACGGCACATCGGGCGCACGGGCCGGTGCCGGCCCACCTTCAAAAAGATTGCCGGCCCAGGCGATCCAGGCGAGCCGCGGCAACTCGGCGAGCCAAGCCGGCAGCGATGGGAAGGCGTTGGCGGAGAGCCGCACCAGTTCGAGATTTTTCGCGCCTTGAAGCGTGGTCGGCAGCGCAGTCAGCGCGTTGCCGGCGAGCATCAGCTTCTGCAGTTCCGGCCGCTCGCCCAGCGCGTCGGGCAGCTGTCCGATCCGGTTGTCGGTGAGCGTGAGCCAGCGCAGGCGCGGCGGCAGCGCCTCGCCCGGCACCTCGCGCAGGCCGGTGCCGCGAAAACCGACCTGAGCCAGTTCCGGGCAATCGCCGAGCACCGGCGGCAATCGCTCGAAGCGGTTGCCCGAGCAGAACAGCACTCGCAGCCGTCGCAGCCGCCCGAAATCGTCGGGCAGTGTGGTGAGCCCGCAGCCGCTGAGATCGAGCCGTTCGAGGCTGTCGGCGAGGCCGAACACCTCGTCCGGCACGGCATCGAGCGGGCCCGTCAGCCGCAGGGTACGGGCGCCGGCGAGGTCGCCGCGGCGCAGCTTTTCGAGGGTCGGGTCGACGCTCATTGCGCTGGGGCCGAACCGGCCGCGCTCAAGCCCGCGACCAACGCCTCCACCTCGGCCTCGGCCGCGGCAAAGCCCCGGCTCGTGTCGATCACATGGTCGGCCCGCGCGCGCTTCTCGGCATCCGGCATCTGCTTGGCGCGGATCGCGTCGAAGGCGGCTTCCGTCATGCCGGGGCGGGCCAGCACGCGGGCGCGCTGCACCTCGGGCGGGGCGGTGACGACGAGCACCGCGTCGCAGCGGGCCTGACCGCCGGTCTCGAACAGCAGCGGGATGTCGAGGACGACGAGGGGCGCGTCGGCATGGCGGGCCAGGAAGGTGCGGGCCTCGGCGCCGACGAGGGGATGGACGATGGCCTCCAACCGCCGCAGTTTCTCCGCGTCGCCGAGGACCGCTTCCCGCAGCGCCGGGCGATCGACGCCGCCCTCCGGCGTCAGCGTGCCGGGAAAGGCTCGGCCGATGGCCTGCGCCGCCGCGCCGCCCGGCCCGTAGAGGGTGTGGACCGCCGCATCCGAATCGTGGACCGGCACGCCGCGGGCGGAGAACATCGCGGCGGTGGCCGACTTGCCCATGCCGATCGAGCCGGTGAGGCCGAGCACGAACGGTTTTTTCTCGAGGTCGCTCATTTCGACACGAGATCCGCGACGATTCTTTCGCGCAAGGCCGGCGTCACTTCGGGGCGTACCTCGAACCACTTCTCGAAACCCGGCACCGCCTGATGCAGCAGCATGCCGAGCCCGTCGACCGCCGCGAGGCCACGCGCGCGCGCGGCGGCGAGCAGCGGCGTCTCCAGCGGGACGTAGACGATGTCGCAGACCGCGGCGCGTGCCGGCAGCGGCGCGAGGTCGATGGCGAGCGGCGGATGGCCGGCCATGCCGAGGGCGGTGGTGTTGACCAGGAGTCCCGTCTCGGGGAGCGCGGCGGGCAGGTCGTCCCAGGGCAGCGCGCGCGCGTGCTCCGGATCGAGGGCGGCGAGCGCCTGCGCCCGCTCCGGGCTGCGATTGGCGATCTGGACGTTGAGCCCCCGCTCGATCAGCCCGGCGACGACGGCGCGGGCCGCCCCACCCGCGCCCAGCACCACGGCCTGTCGCCCGGTGCGCTCCGGCCAGTCCGCGCCGAGGCTGCGATCGAGATGGGCGATGAAGCCGATCCCGTCGGTGTTGTCGCCGACGACGCGGCCCCCCTCGACGACCAGCGTGTTCACCGCGCCGATCTTTTTCGCCCGCTCGGTCAGCGAATCGGCGAGCCGGAACGCCGCCTCCTTGTGCGGGATCGTGACGTTGCCGCCGGCGAATCCCGATGCGGGCAGGCCGCGGAAGAATTCTTCGAAGTCCTCGGGCGCCACACTGACGCGCTCGTAGCGGCCGTCGATCCCGTGTTCGGCGAGCCAGTGGCCGTGGATCAGCGGCGAGCGGGAATGGGTGATCGGATGCCCGACGACGAAGGCTTTCCGGGTCATGCGCTGCAATCCTCGGCCAGGGTGCAGGCGGTGCGGCCCTGGAGTTCGATCTGGAGGGTCGTGTGGTGGATGCCGAACAGGCCGCGCAACACGTCGGCGGTCTCCTTGAGGAAATCGCCCACGGGGGCTTCCGCCACGACGAGATGGGCGGTGAGCGCCACTTCGGTGGTGCTCATCGGCCAGATGTGGAGATCGTGCAGGCTCACCACACCGGGGCGCCCGGCGAGACACGCCCGCACCGCGAGCGGGTCGATCCGCGGCGGCACGGCGGCGAGCGCCATGCGCAGGCTCTCGGTCAAGAGGCCCCAGGTCGAGACGATGATGAGGGCGGCGATGACCAGACTCACCACCGGGTCGATCCAGTCGTAGCCGGTGGCCAGGATCGCGAGGCCCGCCAGCACCACGCCGAGGGAGACCGCGGCGTCCGCGGCCATGTGCAGGTAGGCGCCGCGGATGTTGATGTCGTGCTTGCCCCCCGACGCGAACAGCCACGCGGTGAAGCCGTTGATGAGGATGCCGATGCCGGCCACCACCATGACGGTGGTGCCGGCCACGGCTGCGGGTTCGAGGAAGCGCTGGATCGCCTCGGCGATGATCGCGCCGGTGGCGACCAAGAGCATCACCGCGTTGAACAGGGCGGCGAGGATCGAGGAGCCGCGCAGGCCGTAGGTGAAGCGGGCGGTGGGGGCGCGCTTCACCAGCACCGCCGCGAGCCACGCGGCGGCGAGCCCGAGCACGTCGGACAGGTTGTGGCCGGCATCCGCCACCAGCGCCATCGAGTTCGACAGGAACCCGTAGGCCGCCTCGAGCACGACGAAGCCGACATTCAGCGCGATGCCGACGGCAAAAGCCCGCCCGAAATCTTTTGGGACATGGGCGTGGGTGTGGCCAGGACCGTGGTCGTGATCGTGATCGTGATCGTGGCCGGCATGGTCGCCGTGATCGTGCGAAGGCCCGTGCATGCCGGCTCCCGTCCTCAGAACGTCAGCAGGCCCATCGCCCGCAGCCGTGCGAGCAGCGGCAGCAGCGGCAGGCCGAGGATGGTCGAATGGTCGCCCTCGATCCGCGCGAACAGATGGATGCCGAGCGCTTCGAGCTGATAGGCGCCGACCGAGGTGGTGACGGCCGCGCCCGCCAGCCCGAGATAGGCCTCGATTTGCCCCGCATCGAGGGGCCGCATCGTCAGCCGCGCGGTCTCGACGAAGCCGTCTTCGTCGTCGCCGCGCACCAGCGCGACGGCGGAATGCAGCGCGTGGGTCCGGCCCTGGAGCCGGGCGAGATGGCCCGCCGCCGCGGCGCGGTCGGCGGGCTTGTGCAGGACCGCGCCGTTGCATTCGAGCACCTGATCGGCGCCCACCACGACCCGGCCGGGATGGCGCGCCGCGACGTCCCGCGCCTTGGCGCGGGCGAGATGGAGCGCGAGCGCGGCGGGTGGCAGGCCCCCCGCCTCGGCTTCCACCGCCCGCTCGTCGATCTCGGCCGGAACAGCCTCGACCGGCAGGCCCGCGCTCGCCAGGAGGTCGCGCCGGGTGCGGCTGCCGGAGGCGAGGATCAGGGGCTCGGCCGGACGCCAGGGAGAAGCAGTCACAAAAGATCTTTCCTTGTTTCTGGCCTCAAGCGCCGGCGGCCGCGTCCGCGGCCTTAGGCTGTTCGCTCCGCTAGACGCCTCGGCACAAGCCGAGGCCGCTGCGCGGGGCGCTCTTCGCGCCCGGAATACGGTGCCATCGCTCTTCGAGCGATGGCTTGGCCTTCTCACCTCAGCCCGCGCGCATCGATCCAATCGAAGGCGAGATCGATATCCGGCGGGGGCACCGAGAAGAACCCCTGCGCGTCGCGGGCGGTGCCGAACACGTAGCCGCTGGCGTGGCCGAGCACGTGGTCGAGCGAGCTTTGCAGGAAGCCGAGTTCGAGGCCGTTGTCGCGCAGGGACACGACGGTCGCGCCCGAGGGCGCGAACAGCGAGCCGTGCAGCCCCGAGCCGTACTCGCCGACGATCGTGGCCGCGGAACGGAACAGCGCGACCTGCTCCGGCACGCTCAGGCGCTCCGGCCGCACGATCTCGTAGCCGCGAGCGTGGGCGCGGGCCTCCAGCTCGGCCCGCTCGCGCAGCGTGCGGCGGTTGCGGGTGTCGGCGTTGTCGGAGCGGGAGATCAGCAGGCGGCGGGTGCCGGGCGGCGTCCGGCGGCGACCGAGGCGCCAGCGCGGCGGCGGAAACGCCCGGCGCAGGAGGAAGCGGCGGGCCTCGCGCATCAGCGGCGAGGCGCGGCCGGCAAAGCGCAGGGCGGTCGGCACCAGGAGTTCGCGGCAGGCGAGGCGGTCGCGCGCGCCGTCGTAGGCGACGATCCGGTCGTCGCCGATCCCGAGCAGCCGGAACCAGACTTTCGCGAAGTCCGGCGTGTCGGTCGGCAGGAGGTAGCGCAGGCGGGCGATGTCGTGGCCGGCCCGGTCGAGCAGGAAGAGTTTGGGCAGGAAATCGACCAGCCAGTGGCCGTACATCTGATGCCCGAGCCCGGCGAGCAGCACGACCGGCTCGGCGATCTCCACCAGCCGCAAGGCGCCGCGCCGGGCGGCCTGGGCCCGGTAGCCGGCCTCCTGGCTGACCGCGAAGGTGTTGAGCTGGTTGCAGTACTGCGCCACACGATCGAGGAAGATCACGCCCTCGGCCACCACCTCGGCGTCGGGCAGGGTGTAGAGGGTGGTGCCGAGCACGATGGTCTGCTCGAAATAGACCCGCATCAGCTCCGGGTGGACCGCGCCGACCATCAGGTCCGGCGGGCGAATCCAGTCGCGGAAGGACGGGCTCAGCTCGGTCCGGCGCCCACGGCCGGCGGCGACCGTGTCGCTCAGCTCGGCCGCCGCGAAGCCGGTCTCGTCGGGGACCGGCATCAGGTCGCGATGAATTTCAGGCGGTGTTCGCGGTAGAGGTCGAGGATCGCGGCGGCCGTCTCCTCGATCGAGCGGCGGGTCACGTCGATGGTCGGCCAGCGGTACTTGGCGCAGAGCCGGCGCGAGGCGGTGATCTCGTCGGTGACGGCGTCACGGTCCACGTAAGAGGAATTGTCGTCGGCCTTGAGGCTGAGCAGGCGGTTCTGGCGGATCTGGACGATGCGCTCGGGGCTGGCGATCAGGCCGACGATCAGCGCCTTGCGCACCCGGTCGAAGCTCGGCGGCAGCGGCATCGACGGCACCAGCGGGAGGTTGGCGGTCTTGAGGCCGCGGTTGGCCAGATAGATCGAGGTCGGCGTCTTCGAGGTGCGGCTGACGCCGACCAGCACCACGTCGGCCTCGTCGAGGTCGTCGGGCAGGTTGCCGTCGTCGTGGGCCAGCGTGAAGTTCATCGCGTCGATGCGCTTGAAGTACTCAGCGTTGAGCATGTGCTGGGCGCCGGGCCGCTCGGTCGAGGTCGCGCCGAGATAGGAGCGTAAGAGCGCGTGCACCGGCTGGAGCACGTTGAGCGTCGGCGAGCCGGTCTCGCGGCAGGCCTCCTCCAGGCGCTCGGTCAGCTCGTGGCCGACCAGCGTGTAGAGCACGAGGCCGGGCGCGGCCTTGATCTCGGAGATCACCCGTTCGAGCTGCGGCGCGGAGCGCACCAGCGGGTAGACGTGCTCGATCGCCGAGATGCCCTCGTACTGCACGGCGGCTGCGCGCCCGACATTGATCAGGGTCTCGCCGGTGGAATCCGAGACGAGGTGGAGATGGAAGTAGCTGCGGCTCATCGTGAGAGATCGGCTTTCGATGACGCATCCGGGCCGCGCGAACGCCGCCCGCCTCGCCGATGCTTAGAGGCGCGCGCGCCCGCAGGGAAGCCGGGCCGCTGCGAAGGGGCTTCTTCCCGCGGGTCCGAAGCCTGACGATCCCCCACCGCCGTCATCCCGGGGCCGCGCAGCGGAACCCGTGATCCACGACCGGCCGCGACGCCGTGCATCACGGGCGGGTTCCGGGTTCCGCTTCGCGGCCCCGGAAGGACGGAGAGGGGGCGCCGGGACGAGGAACGCCGCGGAAAACATCAGCGATTTAAGGGATTTGCGGGTATCAAAAGACCCCGTCATCCCCAGCCCGCCCGGCGGGAGTCGATGGATGGGGATAAACCGGCCCCCGAGCGGGTCGGCGCGGCGGCGGTGCCGATCTTGTCGACTCCGCCCTCAACACGGCGTCCCGCGCCCCTTGCCGGAATCGGGCAAGTGGGAGAATCCGGGACCGTCGGCCGCGGTTGGGCGCACGTGGGCTCGCAAGCCCATGGCAAGCTTGGCCTATCCGAGAGATTAGACCCAATCCGTTAAGAGCCGATTAACGCCGCGGCTGTGGGGAGGGCCTGTGGACGCGCTTGCGGCCCCACGATCCAACGTCCAAGAGAAAAAACAGAGATTCTAGAATCTCTCTTTCTTTAAGAGGGGCCGGGTTGGGGACGGACGAGGCGCGATCTCTCCGGCACCGAACCCAAGGCGACCGAGCGGGGCGGGAGACGGCATGGCGGACGCGACGATGGACAGGCCGGTGCTGCGCGTGCTCGGGGGCGAGGCGATCTCGCCGCCGCCGGCCTGGATGATGCGCCAAGCGGGCCGCTACCTCCCGGAATACCGGGCGACGCGGGCGGAGGCCGGCTCCTTCCTCGACCTCTGCTACAACCCGGCCTTCGCCACCGAGGTGACGCTCCAGCCGATCCGCCGCTTCGGCTTCGAGGCCTCGATCCTGTTCTCCGACATCCTCGTGGTGCCCCACGCGCTCGGCCAGGACGTGCGCTTCGTCGAGGGCGAGGGGCCGCGCCTCGACGCGCTGGAGGACCGCGCCCAGTTCGAGCGCCTGCGCGAGGCCGGCGACCCCGCGATCTTTTCGCATCTGGCGCCGGTTTTCGAGGCGGTGGAGCGCATCCGGGGGGCCCTGCCGCACGAGACCACGCTGCTCGGCTTCTGCGGCGCGCCGTGGACGGTGGCGAGCTACATGATCGGCGGGCGCGGCACGCCCGACCTCGCCCCGGCCCGCGCGCTCGCCGCCTCCGATCCGGCGCTGCTCGACGCGTTGCTGGACCGGCTGGTCACGGTCCAGACCGAGTACCTCGTGCGCCAGTTCCGCGCCGGGGTCGATGCGGTGCAGATCTTCGAGTCGCATGCCGGCGTGCTGCCTGATTCCGCCGACGGGGATGCCCTCAAGCGGTTCTCGCTCGGGCCCATCGCCCGCATGGTCTCAGGCATCCGGGCGCAGGTGCCGAACGCCAAGATCATCGTGTTCGCCCGCGGCTCCGGCCTCGACGGCCACGCCCGCGTCGTGCCGGAGACCGGGGCCGACGCCGTCGGCGTCGATTGGGGCGTGGATCTCGCGGCGCTTCGCCAGCGCGTGCCCGCCACCACCGTGACGCAGGGCAACCTGCATCCCGAGACGCTGATCGAGGGCGGAGAAAAGCTCGACGCCGAGGTGGACGCGATCCTGGCGGCGACCGCGGGCCTGCCGCACATCTTCAACCTCGGCCACGGCATCACCCCGCAGACGCCGGTCGCCCATGTCGAGCGGATGCTCGCCCGGCTCAGGACGGGCCGGTGAGCCGCATCCGCGTCGCCGCCCTGGCTCTGGTGCGGGAGGATCGGGACGGCGCGGCGCTGCTGGTGGTGCGCAAGCGCGGCAGCACCCGTTTCATGCTACCCGGCGGCAAGTTCGAGGGCGATGAGAGCGATGCGGCCTGCCTCGCTCGCGAATTGCGGGAGGAGTTGGGTCTGACCTTCGATCCGCAGACCGCCGTCGGCCTCGGCCGGTTCGAGGCGGAGGCCGCCAACGAGCCCGACCATGTCGTCGAGGCGGTCGTCTACCGGCAGGCGGCGCCGCCCGGCCTGAACCCGGTCTGCGGCGCCGAGATCGAAGAGATCGGCTGGCTCGCCCTGGATGACACGGCAGACGATCCGGCGATGCCGCTCGCGCCGCTTCTCACCCAACAGCTTCTGCCGCGCCTGCGCGCGACGTCCCCCACATCGCGGAGTCCCTCACCCGGTGTCTGAAAACCTGTACCTCTGGATCAAGGCCTTCCACGTCGTGGCGGTGATCGCCTGGATGGCCGCGATGCTCTACCTGCCGCGGCTGTTCGTCTATCACGCCGGCCTGCCGGCGGGCTCGCGGGTGCAGTCCGAGACCTTCAAGGTGATGGAGCGGCGACTGCTCAAGGCGATCATGACGCCGGCCCTGATCGTCACCTGGGGGCTCGGCCTGTGGCTCGCCTGGACCAGCGGCTACTACGCCTCGCCCTGGCTGCAGGCGAAGTTCGCCCTGGTGATCGCCATGAGCGGCGCTCACGGCTTCCTCGCCCGCGCGGTCAAGGATTTCGCCGCCGACCGCAACACCCGCAGCCAGCGCTTCTACCGGATCATCAACGAGGTGCCGACGGTGCTGATGATCGGCATCGTCATCCTGGCGATCGTGAAGCCGTGGTCGTGAAGGGCTTCCTGGCTCGAATCGTCCCACCCGGCGGCACCGCCGGGCCGTTCGCGTGTTGACGCCCCGAGCGTGGCCGTTCGCCACCGGGAGTTCTTCGATGCGCGCACCGATCCTCGCCCTGACGCTGAGCCTCATGGCCGGCCCAGCCTGCGCCGCGAGCTTCCCCTGCGCCAAGGCCGAGACCCCGGACGAGCGCGCGGTCTGCGACACCCGCGCCCTCAACGACCTCGACGTCGAGATGGGCGTGCGCTTCGACATCCTCAAAGACCTGCTGCCGATGGGCAACCGCACCAAGATGCAGGAGGATCAGGAGACCTGGCTCACCGACCGCCGCGCCTGCGGCGCCGACGTGGCCTGCCTGACCGCGGCCTACGAGAGCCGGCTGAAGCTTCTGCGGAGTGTGCTGTCGGAGTTCGCCAAGCAGGGTGGGCAGTAGCGCCGACGCACGGCGCCCTCCCACCCAACCCCCTCATCCTGAGGTGCTCGGCCGAAGGCTGAGCCTCGAAGGAGGGCTCCAGCGTATCGCGCGTTTCGCTGGAGCCCTCCTTCGAGGCCTCCGCTTCGCTGCGGCACCTCAGGATGAGGGGGGTGGGTAGGAAGAAGAAGCCGTCAGAGACGCGCCATCAGCCGCTCCGCCAGCGGGTTCTCCGCCGCGAAGGCGTAGTCGATCCGCCGCACGGTCACCGCCCGCGCGCCGGCCTGGACCAGGGCGTCGGAGAGGTCGAACACGGCGTCGGCCGGGCAGCGCAAAACAATCTCGCCGTCGGGGCCGCGCGGCGCGCCGTAGGGCAACTCGGCCTCGTGGAGCGCCGCGAGGGAGGCGAGATCGATGGCGCCGGATTCGGGCAAGCCCGCGCGCACCTCGCGGGTGGTGCGGGCGCGCTCTTCCGCGGCGATGCGGCCGAGCACCGTGCGCAGCGCCACCCGCGCGGTCTCGCCCCAATGGGCCTTCAGCGAGGCGACGAGGTTGGCCTCGGAGCGCAGCATCACCCCGTCGTCGAGGATTTTCAGCGCATTCGCCGCCAGCGTGGTGCCGGTGGTGGTGATGTCGACGATGATCTCCGCGGAGCCCGCGGCCGGCGCGCCCTCGGTGGCGCCCAGGCTCTCGACGATGCGGTAATCGGCGATGCCGGCATCCGCGAAGAAGCGGCGGGTCAGGTTCACGTACTTGGTGGCGATGCGCAGCCGCTTGCCCTGGCGCAGGCGCATTTCGCTCGCCACCTCGTCGAGGTCGCTCATGGCGCGCACATCGATCCAGGCCTGGGGCACCGCCACGACCACGCTGGCATGGCCGAAGCCGAGCGGGGTCAGCAGCTCGACGCTCGACGACGGATCGGGCAGCGTCTCGCGGATCAGGTCCTCGCCGGTGACGCCGAGATGGGCAGCACCACTGGCCAGTTGCCCGGCGATCTCGGAGGCCGAGAGGTAGCGCACCTCGACGCCGGGCACGCCGGCCAGCGTCCCGCGATACTCGCGCCCGCCCGCCTTCTGCACGAGCCGGAGGCCCGCGCGGGAGAAGAACGCGCTGGCGTTCTCCTGCAGCCGGCCCTTGGAGGGCACGGCCAGCACCAGGGGCTGATCGCTCATGCCGGAACTCCCTCAGCGCACCGGGACAGCCAGAAGGCGCAGCCGACCGCGGGCAGCGGCACGGGGCTGCCGAGTTGCTGCAACAGGCCGTCGTAGCGCCCGCCGCCCACCAGCGTCGGGCCGCCCTCTTGAGCCGTCACCTCGAAGATGAAGCCGGTGTAGTAATCGAGATTGCGGGCGAAACCCCCGGAGAAGCGGAATCGCTCGATGGGGAGTCCGCGCGCCGCCATGAAGCCGGTGCGCTCCTCGAACAGGGCGAGCGCGGCGTCGAGCCCTTCATGCCGAAGGCCCGCCTCCTGGGCGAGCGCCCGCACCGAGGCCGCAGCCGCGTCGGGATCGCCGGTGATCGCGCAGTAGCGCTCGATCAGGTCGCGGTTGCCCGGGTTCAGTCCGGCCCCGCCCTGCGCCTGCGCGGCGGCACGCGCCAGGAAGCGCTCGGCGATGGCGCCCGCGCTGCGCCCGCCGACCTGCGAGATGCCCGCGATCGACAGCACGTCCTCGACGAAGCCGCGCACGGCGCCGGCATCCTGGCCCTGGATCGCGGCGAGCAGGCCCGCATGCGGGTCCTCGGTCTGGGGATTGTTGGCCACGTCCGCCAGCGGCCGGCCGGCGGCGATGGCCCGCAGGGTCCGGCGCTTGGCGACCGGCGGCACGGCCAGCGCGTCGAGGAAGGCGTGGGTCAGGCCCATGTCGCCGAGCCGCACGGCCGTGTCCGTGCGCCCGAGCAGGTCGAGGCCCTCAAACGCCAGCCCGATCACCTCGGCGTCGGCCGCCGGCGTGTCGGTGCGCCCGATCGACTCGATGCCGCCCTGCACGAACTCGTCGGGCTCGCCCGCCGCGATCCGGAAGACCGGGCCGAGATAGCTGTAATCGGCGGCCTCGCCGGGCCGCGTCGCCTGGTGCAGGCGACACACGGGAATCGTGAATTCCGGCCGCAGGCAGAGTTCGGCCCCGCCGGAATCCTGCGTCACGAAGATGCGGCGGCGGATGTCCTCGCCTGAGAGTTCGAGGAACGGCTCCACCGGCTGCAGCACCGGCGGCGAGGCCGGCACGTAGCCGCAGGCCGCGAAATGCGCCCGCAGCCGCTCGTGCCGCACGGCCTCCGCCCCGCTGGGTCCGCCTGCCTCCGGTCTCGTCATGGGTTTCGGGTCCCGCTTGGATCCCGGCCCCCATAGCAACCGCCCGCCCTGTTGGCGACCTGTGGACCGATCATGGGACAGGCTTTTGACTGCGCAGGGATAATGGCTGCCCTACCAGACCAGCCGCTCGATCACCGCGTCCGGCCGCACCGGCTGGCGGCTGAGCCACCCGGCGATGTCGCCGAGGCTATGGTGGTCGGCGGTGACGCCCAACTCCTCCGCATGGATGCCGCGGGCCACCAGGATCGAGGGGATGCCGTAGGCGGCGGCGCCTGCGATGTCGGTGCGGATCGCATCGCCCACCGCGACCGTGCGGGCGATCTCGGGCGCCGGGCCGCCGGCGAGTTCGCCCGCCATCTTGAGCGCCGTCTCGTAGACCGGCCGGTACGGCTTGCCCGCATAGACCACCGCGCCGCCGATGGCCTCGTAGGCCTGGGCGATCAGGCCGGCGCAGGGGATCAGTTTCTTGTCGCGCTCGACCACGAGATCGGGGTTGGCGCAGATCATCGGCACGTTGCGGGCGCGGAAGTCCGCCAGGGTCTCGCGGTAGTCGTCCGCCGTCTCGGTGTCGTCGTCGAACAGGCCGGTGCAGACGACGCGCTGCGCGTCCTCGCCCGGCACCAGCGTCAGGTCGAGCCCCTCGAAGATCGGCGCGTCGCGCTCGGGGCCCAGGTGATGCACCCGCTCGCCCGGATGCTCGGCGATCAGCCGCCGGGTCAGGTCGCCGGAGGTCAGGATCGCGTCGTAGGCCTCCCGCGGCACGCCGTAGCCGTCGAGGATCGTTTGGACGCCGGGCCAGGGGCGCGGCGCGTTCGAGACGAGGATCACGCGCCGCCCCGGCAATGCGCGAAATCGGATCAGCGCCTCGCCCGCCGCGACATGGGCGCGGCGCCCGTCATGCAGCACGCCCCAGACGTCGCAGAGGATGAGGTCGTAGCGCTCGGCGACGGATTCGAAGTGGTGAAGGGTCGGGACGGGGGGAGGGGTCATTGAAAGAGTCCGTGCGGGCGGCCTTGTTGCGGGCTCTATACCTGTGTTCAGCCCCACTGAAGACCGCCACGGTGCATCCCTCTCCCCTCTGCGGGAGAGGGTGGCCCCCGAAGGGGGTCGGGTGAGGGGAGCCCGGTTTCCGGAGAATTCACCGTCGAACGCGGCCAAGCGGCACCGTCGCTCCCCTCTCCCGCCCGCTCCGCGGGCACCCTCCCCCGCAGAGGGGGGAGGGTTCTTTTTGCCGTCGCGCCTATCCCAAAAACCGCCCCACCAGCAGCCGCGCCAAGTCCCGCGGCGCGTCCGGCGTCAGCACCGCGAGCTTGCCCGAGGTCGAGAGCGAGGCGAGCCCGTGCAGCGCCGCCCACAACGCCGCCACCGCCCGGCGGCGCTCGCCCGCATCCGCGATCAGCGGCGCCAGCGCTTCATCGACGAGCCCGACCGGGCGGGCCAGCGCCGCCGCGTACCAGTCGGGAAACGGCTGGTCGGGGGCGGCCAGATGCTCGAACAGCAGGCTCCACACCCGCGGGTCGGCGGCCACGAACACGAGATAGGCGTCCGCCAGCGCCAGCGCGTTGTCCCGCGGCGCTCGGCCGGGATCGGTCGCGGCGGCGAGCGCCCCGTGCAGGCGCTCCAGCGTGCGGGCGTTGACCCGCAGCACCACCTGATCGAGGTCGCCGACCGCGTTGTAGATCGAGTTCGGCGCGTAGCCGATGGCACCCGCCAGCCGCCGCATCCCCAGCGCGCGGAAGCCTTCGTGGCGCACGAGGCTCTCGGCGGCGCCGGCCACCAGCGCGACGAAACCGTTGCGGTCGTGCTCCCCCCGCGGCCCGCTGCTGCGAGCGGTTTTCTTTTTACGCGGCGGCGTCGCCGAAGGGTCGTGCATCGTGGTCGGGGCGGCTCCATCCAGGGCCTCTCCCACCCCTCCCCTCATCCTGAGGTGCCGTGAAGCGGCCTCGAAGGAGGGCTCCAGATCACGCGCGATCCCTGGAGCCCTCCTTCGAGGCTGCGCTTCGCTCCGCACCTCAGGATGAGGGGGATGGGTGGGAGAACCGAAAAAGAAACGTGCGGGCTCGCACGCTCCGCGGCGATAGATTGCACGACGTTCAAAATCAACCTTGCGAGCCAATGCCCCACGGATAATTTGAACACCGTGCAAAGGCAGGATTTGACGCTGCGCCCATCGGCGGGCAGTCATGCCGGGAGCCCGGGAGACCACGATGTTCCGCACGCTGATGACGACGCGTCGCTTCGCGCCGCTGTTCTGGTGCCAGTTCTTCTCCGCGTTCAACGACAACTTCCTCAAGAACGCGCTCGCGCTGCTGATCCTGTTCCAGGTGAACGCCGAGAGTGGGGAGCAGGGCAGCGTGCTGGTGACGCTGGCGAGCGCGGTGTTCGTCGGGCCGTTCTTCATCCTGTCGGGGCTCGGCGGGCAGCTCGCCGACCGCTACGACAAGGCGCTGCTGGCCAAGCGGCTGAAATTCGCGGAAATCTTCGCGGCGCTGCTCTCGGTGCTGGGCTTCTGGCTGCACTCGGTGCCGCTGCTGTTCGGCGCGCTCGGCCTGTTCGGGATCATCGCGGCGCTGTTCGGGCCGATCAAGTACGGCATCCTGCCCGACCACCTGAAGCGCGAGGAGCTGACCGCGGGCAACGCGCTGGTCGAGGCCGCGACCTTCCTCGCGATCCTGCTCGGCACCATCACGGCGGGGCTCGCCATGGCGATGGGCGGCCACGCGCTCGGCCTCGGCGCCGGCCTGATGGGCATGGCGGTGCTGTGCTGGCTCGCCGCGCGCGCGATCCCGAAGACCGGCGAGGGCGCGCCCGACCTCAAGGTCGATCCCAACATCGCCCGCTCCACCGCCGACCTCCTGAAGGATCTGTGGGCCGACACGCGGCTGTGGCGCGGCTCGGTGATCGTGAGCTGGTTCTGGCTGGTGGGCGTCGTCGTGCTCTCGCTGCTGCCCACCCTCGTGCGCCAGACGCTGAACGGCACCGAGATCGTGGCGACCACGCTGCTCGCGATCTTCTCCGTCGGCATCGCGGTCGGCTCGGGGCTGGCCTCGTGGCTCGCCAGCGGCCGGATCGTGCTGCTGCCGACGCCGGTCGGCGCGGTGCTGATGGGCCTGTTCGGGCTCGATCTCGCCTGGGCGGTCTCGCACGTGCCGCCGCACGGGGTCGAGCCGGTCGGCGCGTGGGACTTCATCACCAGCCCGTCGGGCCTGCGCATCGCCCTCGACTTCGCCGGGCTCGCCACCGCGGGCGGGCTCTACGTCGTGCCGTCGTTTGCCGCCGTGCAGGCCTGGACCGAGAAGGCCAAGCGCGCCCGCGTCATCGGCGCGGTCAACGTGCTCACCGCTGCCTTCATGGTCGGCGGGACGCTGGCGCTCGCCGCGCTCCAGGCCGCGGGCCTGTCGATGGCGCAGCTCCTGGCGCTGGTGGCGGTGCTGAACCTGATCGTCGGCATCGTCATCTTGAAGACCCTGCCGACGAACCCGCTGCGCGACGCGCTCTCCATCCTGTTCCGCGCGGTCTACCGCCTGGAGGTGAAGGGGCTGGAGAACGTGGAGAAAGCGGGGCCGAACGCCATCGTCGCCCTCAACCACGTCTCGTTCCTCGACGCGCCGCTGGCCCTCTCGCTGCTCGATCAGGACCCGGTCTTCGCCATCGACCACGGCATCGCGCAGCGCTGGTGGGTGAAGCCGTTCCTCAGCGTCGCCAAGGCGATGCCCCTCGACCCGACCCGCCCGCTCGCCACCCGCACGCTGATCAACGCGGTGAAATCCGGCGAGACGCTGATCATCTTCCCCGAGGGCCGGCTCACCGTCACGGGGAGCCTGATGAAGGTCTATGACGGCGCCGGGCTCATCGCCGACAAGTCCGGCGCCATGGTGGTGCCGGTGAAGATCGACGGGCCCGAGCGCACGATCTTCTCGCGGTTGAAGCGCGATCAGGTGCGGCGCGCATGGTGGCCCAAGATCACCGTGACGATCATGCCGCCGGTGCGGCTCACCGTCGATCCGGCGCTCAAGGGCAAGAACCGCCGCCGCGCCGCGGGCGCCGCGCTCTACGACATCATGTCGGACCTCGTGTTCGAGACCGCCGACATCGAGCGCGGCGTGTTCGAAGCCCTGATCGAGGCCGGGCGGACTCATGGCTGGCGGCGCACGGCGCTCGAAGACCCGGTCTCCGGCACCATGAGCTACGCCCGTCTCGTGATGGGCGCCAACATCCTCGGCCGGAAGCTCCAGGCGCTCCTGCCCGATGACAAAAAGCCCGTCGGGCTGATGCTGCCGAACGCCAACGGCGCGGCCGTCACCTTCTTCGCGCTGGCCAGCGCGGGTCGCGTCCCGGCGATGATCAACTTCTCCGCCGGACCCGCGGCGGTGCTCTCGGCCTGCAAGGCGGCGGAGGTCGACACCATCCTCACCTCCCGCGCCTTCATCGAGAAGGGCCGCCTCGGCGCCCTGATCGACGGCATCGAGGATTCGGTGCGCCTCATCTATCTGGAGGAGGTGCGCGGCAGCGTCGGGACGGGGGACAAGCTCAAGGGCTTCTTGAGTCCCCGCCGCCCCCTCGTCATCCGAAAGGGCAGCGACCCGGCCGCGATCCTGTTCACGTCGGGCTCGGAAGGGGCGCCGAAGGGCGTGGTGCTGGCCAACCGGGCGATGCTCGCCAACACCGCCCAGGTCGCCGCCCGCATCGATTTCGGGCCGCGCGACAAGGTGTTCAACGTGCTGCCCGTGTTCCACGCCTTCGGGCTGACGGCGGGGCTGGTGCTGCCGCTGGTCTCCGGCGTGCCGGTCTACCTCTATCCGTCCCCGCTGCATTACCGGATCGTGCCCGAACTCATCTACGGCACGAACGCCACCGTCCTGTTCGGCACCGACACCTTCCTCACCGGCTACGCCAAGATGGCCCATTCCTACGACCTGCGGAGCCTCCGCTACGTCGTGGCCGGGGCCGAGCCGGTGAAGCAGACCACCCGCAAGACCTGGGCGGAAAAGTTCGGCCTGCGCATCCTGGAGGGCTACGGCGTCACCGAGTGCGGGCCGGTGCTGGCGCTCAACACGCCGATGTTCAACCGCTTCGGCACGGTCGGTCGGCTCCTGCCCGGCATCGAGTCGCGGCTCGAGCCGGTGCCCGGCATCGACGAGGGCGGACGCCTCTCGGTGCGCGGCCCCAACATCATGCTTGGGTATCTCCGCGCCGAAAAACCCGGCGTGCTGGAGGCCCCCGTGGAGGGCTGGCACGACACCGGCGACATCGTGGCCATCGACGCGGACGGCTTCGTGACGATCAAGGGCCGGGCCAAGCGCTTCGCCAAGATCGCGGGCGAGATGGTGTCGCTGGCCGGCGTCGAGGCGCTCGCCGCCGAACTCTGGCCCGACGCCCCGAGCGCGGTCGCCGCCGTGGCGGATGCCCGCAAGGGCGAGCGCCTGATCCTGTTCACGGAAGTGAAGGGCGCCACCCGCGCCGCCTACCAGACATTCGCCAAGAGCCGCGGTGCCCCCGAGATCGCGGTGCCGGCGGAAGTGGTGGTGCTGGATGCTCTGCCGATGCTCGGCACCGGCAAGGTCGATCAGCTCGGCGTGACCAAGCTGGCGAAGGAGCGGGCGGCGACCGCGGAGGCGGCGTGAGGAATCGGGTATCTCCCCTCCTCACCCTCATCCTGAGGTGCGGAGCGAAGCGCAGCCTCGAAGGAGGGCTCCAGGGATCGCGCGTGATCTGGAGCCCTCCTTCGAGGCCGCTTCACGGCACCTCAGGATGAGGGGATTTGGTAGGATGAATTGATCAAGAGGCTCTCACGAACGAGCCGCAAATCGACAGGCTCGTATCGGAAAAAGACCTGATGGAGATCTGCCGTGGCGACGAAGCCTAAATACAGGAGCGACGTGTCCGAGGCGATCCACAGCTCGGCAGCCATGCTCCACAAGGTCGGAGCGCTGGACAAGGCCACCATGCGCGACTTCGATGCGCGCCACTTGTCCGTGCCGGACAGGATCGAGCCCGCTCAGATCAAGCAGATTCGCGAGGCCAACAACGTCAGCCAGCCGGTGTTCGCGCGCTATCTCAACACCAGCGAGAGCACGGTCGAGAAGTGGGAGACGGGTGCCAAGCGTCCCAGCCGGATGGCCCTGAAGCTTCTGACGGTGGTCCAAAAGCACGGCCTGCAGGTGCTCGCCTAACGGTCGATCACCTCGGCAGCCCGTCCTCGCCGTAGAGGGGTCCTGGCCGCACCAGTTCGGTCGACTGCCCCTCGGCCTCCGTCACGGGACCTGCATCGCCCGCTCCGCTTCATGCTCGGTCGAAATCTGGACCAGGGGACGGTCCGGGACAAGAACCGGTGCGGCGGGCGGCGCGGCCGCAGCCGAACTTAAACCATTCTTACCCCTATCCTGCCCGCCGTCCCAAGCTTTCCGGTTCCGTGTCGATGTCCCTCTCCCGCCGCCGCTTCCTCGCCACGTCGCTCGGCCTCGCCGTCGCGGGCCCCGCCGCCGCGCAGAGCTATGGCCAGTTCTTCAAGGTCGAGAACGACGAGGGCCGCCCGGTCGCCAACATGCGGCTGCCGGGCGAGATCACCGGCCAGATCCCGGAACTGCGCGGCGTCACCTATGTCGGCCCGCGCGACGCCGAGGTCACGCTGTACGAGTTCTTCGACTACAACTGCCCCTGGTGCCGCAAGGCCGCCGCCGACGTCACCGCGCTCTCCGGCAGCGACGCGCGTTTACGCATCGGCCTCGTCCACAACCCGATCCTATCGCCGATGTCGGCGCAGGCGGCCAAGGTTTCGCTCGCGGTCCAGCGCAAGCTCGGCTCGGCCGCGGCCTTCGCCTTCTACGGCCAGCTGCTCGCCACCAAGGGCCAGATCGACGGCCTCAAGGCCCTCGATGTCGGCGCCAAGACCGGCGTGCCCCGCGCCGAACTCGAAGAAATCGCCGACAGCGAGGAGGTGCGCCAGGCTTTGCGCGCCCACATGAACGTCGCGGCCAATCTCGGGCTCACCGCGACCCCGTCCTACGTGCTCGGCAACACCAGCGTGCTCGGCCATCCCGGCGTGAAGTCGCTGGCCCGGATGATCGCGGCGATGCGCCGGTGCGACCAGATCGCGTGTGGGTAGCGGCTGCTCGAGAATCCGGAGCCCGCGGCGATGACGCCGTTCAGTGAGCCTTGCGCGTCGAGACCCAGAAGACCCCGAGCCCGAGGACCAGGGCCGCGAGCGGGAACAGGAAGGGGCCGACCGTCTCAAGGGTCGTCATGGCGTCAACTCCCGAAGGATGCCTCGTGCGAGGAGATGTAGGGCTCCGCTGATGATCCAGCAAAAGCCGGCCAATCCGTAGATCAGGCCGGCCCCCGCCGAGGCCGGCGTGCCGGCGGACAGCAAAGCGATCAACGGCGCCAAGCCGCCGACCGCGAAGGTGGCGATGGCGAGACCGTTCACGTAGGTCGCGCTGAGCTTCGCCCGCTCGTTCCGGATGAGAGCACGGCGGGCATCCGGCGGTTTCGACGAGGTTTCGGAATCAGGCACCGCTCGGCTTCGACATCGGTGGCCCGAGGATGCCGAGGATCGTGCGGTGTTCGCAAGCGGCTCTGGTCGGGGCTCCGCCCCGTACCCCGCCAAAGGGATGATCCCTTTGGAATCTCAGGATTTCGGGCGACCGCGCCTCAGCAAAAACACCCCCTGCGCGCCGATCAGGTTCCAGAACCACCACGGCATCGAGAAGCGCATCGGGCGACCGCGGACGTCGAGCGCGGTCGCCTTCTCGATGCGGGCACCGACGAGGCGGCACAGGCCGACGAAGTCGCGGATGGTGCAGTGGTGGATGTTGGCGGTCTCGTACCACGCCTCCGGCATGGTCTCGGTCACCGGCATCCGGCCGCGGAAGGCGAGTTCGGCCCGCACCCGCCAATGGCCGAAATTCGGAAACGAGATCACCACCTGCCGCCCGATACGCAACAGGTGCTCCAGCACGATCCGCGGGTTGCGCGTCGCCTGAATGGTCTGGGACAGGATCACGACGTCGAAGGCGTCGTCGGGATAGTTGGCGAGATCGGTGTCGGCGTCGCCCTGGATCACCGGCAGGCCGCGACTGAGACAGGCGTTGACGCCCTCGCGCGACAGCTCGATGCCGCGGCCGTCGACCCCGCGGCGGTCGCGCAGCAGCGCCAGGAGCGAGCCGTCGCCGCAGCCGATGTCGAGCACGCGCGCGCCGGGCGGCACGAGGCCGAGCACGACGAGGTGGTCGATGCGCGCGCCCGCCTCGCGCGGCAGGCCCTCGGCGGCCTCCCACGGGGTGTCGGAGGCGGCGTCGGTGAAGCGTTCCGTCTCCACGGCGGGCCCGCTCACAGGCCGCGCGCCCGCGCCGCCGCGTCGATGAAGCCGCGGGCCGCGGAGAACATCGCCGGCTCGTCGAGCAGGAAGGCGTCGTGGCCCTTGTCGCTCTCGACCTCGACGAAGGCGACAGGCGCGGCGACCGCGTTCAGCGCGTGGACGATGGCGCGGGAATCGGACGTCGGAAACAACCAGTCGGAGGTGAAGGACATCACGCAGAAGCGGGTCTTGGAGCCGCGGAAGGCTTCCGCCAGCACGCCGCCATGGTCCTCGGCGAGGTCGAAATAGTCCATCGCCCGGGTGAGGTAGAGATAGGCGTTGGCGTCGAACCGCTCGACGAAGGAGAGGCCCTGATGGCGCAGGTAGCTCTCGATCTGGAAGTCGGCGTTGAAGGAGAAGGTCGGCGCGGCCCGGTTCTGCAGGCGACGGCCGAACTTGCGGTGCAAAGCCGGCTCCGACAGGTAGGTGATGTGTGCGCCCATCCGGGCGACGCCGAGCCCCTTGGACGGCCGGGTGCCGGCCTCGAGGTAGCGCCCCTCGCTCCAGGCCGGGTCGGCCATGATGGCTTGGCGCCCGACCTCGTGGAAGGCGATGTTCTGCGCCGAGTGGCGCGGGCCCGTGGCGATCGGCATCGCGGCGAAGACCCGCTCGGGGAAGAGCGAGGCCCATTGCAGCACCTGCATCCCGCCCATCGAGCCGCCGATGCACAGGAACAGATCGGAAATACCCAGCCGGTCGAGCAGCATCGCCTGGGCGCGCACCATGTCGCGGATCGTCACCAGCGGGAAATCGAGCCCGTAGGGACGCCCCGTGGCCGGATCGAGCGAGGCCGGGCCGGTCGAGCCCATGCAGGAGCCGATGACGTTGGAGCAGACGACGAAGTAGCGATTCGTATCGACCGGCTTGCCCGGCCCCACCAGCGTCTCCCACCAGCCGGGCTTGGCCGTGACCGGATGCGGGTGGGCGAAGTGCTGGTCGCCGGTGAGCGCGTGGCAGATCAGCACCGCGTTGGAGCGATCCGCGTTGAGCGTGCCCGCGGTCTGGTAGGCGATCTGGAACGGCCCGAGCCGGGCGCCGGAATCCATCGCCAGCGGCTCTTGCGCCGAGAAGCGCATCACCGGGCTGCGCGGGTCCATCGCCTGCGAGACCTCGCGGCGCGCGTCCTCGCGGAGCACTGTGTCGCCGCCCGGCTCGATATGGGTGAGGGTGGAATCCATCACGCGTCCCGGATGCCTCATAGAGCATCGGCTTTTTCCGAAAGCCGGTTCCCACCTTTCGGGCCGATGCTTAAGCCCGGAGCCGGCCCGCCGGAGGCGCCGCCCGTCCTTCGGCATCCCGCAAGATTTCGGGGGCCCGGCCCGCGGCGCCCGTCACGGGGCAGCCCTCGGTCGGGCTTCCATCGGAGGTAATGCCCGGCCGGGCGAGCGTCAACGCGAGCGAGAGAAAGCTTGACCTGTCGAAGCCCATGCCTCGCATGCGGCTCTTCGTCGGGGCAGCGCCGGAGAGAGAATCATGCTATCGATTGCGCACGATGCAATGCCTCGCCCGCGCGAACGGTTTTCGTTCCGGGCGATCCTTTCCGGAGGCTTCATCATGAACCGCCGTGAGACCCTACGTGCCGGCGCCTCGTTCCTCGGGCTCTTCGCCGCCGCCCGCCTCGCCGGACCGGCGTTGGCCGAGACGGCTAAGACGTTCGAGGTGACCAAGACCGAGGCCGAGTGGCGCAGCGCTTTGAGCCCCGCCGCCTACAACGTGCTGCGCCAGCACGGCACCGAGCGGGCCGGCACCAGCCCGCTCGACAAGGAGAAGCGCGCCGGCCGCTTCTCCTGCGCCGGCTGCGACCTGCCGCTTTTCTCGTCCGAGACCAAGTTCGAGAGCGGCACCGGCTGGCCGAGTTTCTACCGGCCGCTGCCGGACGCGGTCGGCACGCAGGTCGACACCGCCTACGG
Source organism: Methylorubrum subtropicum (assembly GCF_038442325.1). NCBI lineage: Bacteria > Pseudomonadati > Pseudomonadota > Alphaproteobacteria > Hyphomicrobiales > Methylobacteriaceae > Methylorubrum > Methylorubrum subtropicum. The sequence continues at coordinate 279,214 of NZ_JBBXMW010000005.1, forward strand.
CATGCGCCGCACCGAGGTGCATTGCCGCCGCTGCGGCGGGCATCTCGGCCACGTCTTCGAGGACGGGCCGCGCCCGACCGGCCTGCGCTACTGCATGAACGGCGTGGCCCTGCGCTTCGAGCCCGCCGCCGACCAAAAGGGAGCCGCGCTATGACACAGGACACCCCTCGCCATCCGCGTTCCGCGAAGGCGCTCTGGCTCGGCGGCCTCGCGGGGCTCGGTCTTCTGGCCGCCACCGCGCTGCCGCTCGCCCCGGTCTCGGCGGAAGAGGTCGGGCGGCGCCTGCCCGACGCCGCCGAGCGGGCGCAGGAGGGCGCCGGCCTTCGCACCGCGACGCTCGCGGGCGGCTGCTTCTGGGGCGTGCAGGGCGTGTTCCAGCACGTGAAGGGCGTGAAGCAGGCGGTCTCGGGCTATGCCGGCGGCACCAAGGCCAGCGCCAACTACAACGAGGTCGGCACCGGCCGCACCGGCCACGCCGAGGCGGTGCAGATCACCTACGATCCGGCGGTGATCCGCTACGACGAGCTGTTGCAGATCTTCTTCTCGGTGGCGCTCGACCCGACCCAGGTGAACCGCCAGGGCCCCGACACCGGCCCGCAATACCGCTCCGCCGTGTTCCCGGCGGATGCCGAGCAGGCGCGGGTGGCCAAGGCCTATATCGGCCAGTTGGATGCCGAGAAGGCGTTCTCCCGGCCCATCGCCACGACGATCGAGCCCAACGCCGCCTTCTACCCGGCGGAGGACTACCACCAGGACTACATGACCCTGCACCCGAACAACGGCTACATCGTCGCCAACGACGCGCCGAAGCTGCAGGATCTCAAGACGCACTTCCCCGAGCGGGCGAACGCCAAGCCGGTGCTGGTGGGGAAGTCGAAGGCGTAAGCCTTACTCTCCTCCCCCTTGTGGGGAGGAGCCGGAGGTGGGGGTGGTTCAGTATGAGGCGCGACGGTGCCTTCTGCACGACCCCCACCCCTACCCCTCCCCACAAGGGCAGGGCTATCGCATATGACTTTTCGGCGCGTCGATCCGCGTTGAAGGCCATGCGTTGACGCCTCCTTATAGACAGGAGGTGATCGATGCTGGAAGTGCAGGGTTTGTTTTCGGCGGTGCCGGACC
>NZ_JBBXMW010000060.1:0-501 GCF_038442325.1 Methylorubrum subtropicum
AGTTGATCGAGTTGCACGGCGGCAGGCCGTAATACCGATCCGGGTGGGTGCGGCCGAGTTCGACCACGAGGCGGTCGTCGAACAGCTTCTGCTCGTAGGTGAGCAGCGACAGGCGGTTGTTGTTGGGGGTGTAGGGCGGCTGGTAGCCGACGGTGGTGTCGCCGATGTCGGCGGCGTGGTTGGTGTTGCGCACCAGCCCGAAGAAGGTCTGGGTGAACTTGATCGTGCCGCCGGCGATGTTGGCGAGCCGCTGCATGTCGGCGTTCATGCTGAGCACGAAATAGGCGGAGTTCGACTGCTCGCCGCGGCGCAGGCCGGCGGTCGGGTTGGCTTGGTAGAAGTCGTAGATGTTGATGTCGAAGGTCAGGCCACGGGCGGCCATGTCGGTGGCCCAGGGGGCGAGCGGTCCGACGCGGACGGGGTCGCCGGGCTTGGCGGCGATGGCGGGATCGGTGCGCGGCTGGGTCTGGTCGTTGAACTGGCCGACCGGCGAGGGCTGCT